>JAFSAX010000057.1 GCA_017442105.1 Selenomonadales bacterium
GGAGTCGATCCCGCCAGAAGCGCCGATGACGATCTTATGAACACCGATCTGATCGAGGAATTTTTTTACGCCGTAATGGAGTGCTTGATGGATCTGCGCGATCGAGCATGCGGCTGCGGGTGGCATGATATACGAGTTGTCACCATGTATATTCAATTCTGCGATTTGCATCGTACTGGCGAATGGTTTACAAACAGCGATCATCTGACCGCCTTTATCATAGATACTGCTGATTCCGTCGAACAGATAGATCGTCTTACCGCTGTTTTGGATACCTGTTGCATTGACGTAGATGAACGGGGTTCGGGTATCGGCGGTCAGTTTAGAGAAGGTCGCATGTTTATGCGTTTCACTTCCTGTGATGAATGGGGCAGAATCGATCGTGATATGGATATCGGCTTCAATGATACGCAGGATATTTGTGTCACCGATGCTGCATCCGAGTGTATATGTTTTATCTCCGAATGTAACGGGAATCGGATCTAAAAAGTCGGAGATATTAGCACCGCGCTCGCTTATGATCGTTTCAAGGCTTGTGAAATAACGTGCTTCATCAAATCCGCTGCCTATTTGCGAATCTGCTTTGATAGAGAATGGATATTGGGCATCGGGTGCGTGTTGAAGCGAACCGTTTTGTGCAACGAAAAGTGCATTGTAGAGGCGAGTCGGCTCTGTTTCGTCTATGGCAACATTACCGAATATGATGCAGATGCCGCTCGAAGCCTCGATAATATCTTGTCCGTAAGAGATGCAGTCACGGACGAAGTCTGCTTGTTTCCACGTATCGGAGAGAAGTTGACCCGAGATAGCAAGCGCAGGAAATACGAGTATATCGACGTGCGCTTCTTTAGCCTCTTGTATCATGTTAAGCATTGTTGTTGTATTGAGATCCGGGCGACCGGGAATGATTTCGAATTGCCCAAGTGCAAGTTTGAGCATGATAGCACCTTCCTTATTATTAGATCATGTTTCAATTATACACGATTTTCGGGAGATAGTACGCACGAAGTGAAAAATTTTTGAGTAGGATGAAGAACCAGTTGATTTTGTGTATACATTTGTTTTTTTGCTTGAAACACTTAGCGTAATAGTGATAAAATAACTTTATGACAAGAGAAGGATAGAAAGTGTGAAATATCATGAAGAAGACAAATGCGGCAAGAATTCTTGATACGCACAAAGTTGTATACCAAATAAAAGAATACAAAGTAGACCCTGATAATCTTCGGGCAGACAATGTTGCTGCGAAGATCGGGATGCCGCTCGATCAAGTATTTAAGACGCTTGTTGCTCGCGGTGATAAGACAGGTGTCGTGATGGCTTGTTTGCCGGGTTCGGGAGAGCTTGATCTTAAGGCATTGGCACAAGCGAGCGGTAATAAGCGGGTTGAGATGGTGCAGCTGAAAGAAGTACAAGGCTTGACAGGATATATCCGAGGCGGTGTATCGCCACTCGGGGTAAAAAAGCCATATCCTATTTATTTTGATACATCTATTACAAAATGGGATGTGATCGCAGTCAGTGCAGGAATCCGCGGTGCGCAGCTTATCGTAGCACCGAGTGATCTTGTGCGGGCGGCAAACGGGACGGTTGCAGCGATCAGTCGACCGATGGCAGAATAATATTATGATGGATTTATTGTGGGAGGAATATAGATGAATTATGTAAGTACACGTGGCGGTAATGAAAATATTGTATCGGCAGAAGCGATCATCCAAGGCTTGTCAGCAAACGGTGGTCTTTTCGTACCGACAGAGATCCCGACGGTCGATGAAGCATTTTTGGCTGGATTGACGAATGCATCATATCAAGACAGAGCCAAACAAGTATTAAGCAGATTCTTAGTCGATTATACGCAAGATGAAATCGATGCTTGTGTAACAGCGGCATATGGTGATAACAAGTTCGATACGGCAGCAATCGCTCCTGTATATCCGCTTCGTGAAAAAGATGCGGTATTGGAATTGTGGCATGGTCCGACGAGCGCATTCAAAGATATGGCACTTCAACTTCTTCCACAGCTTCTCTCGACTGCACTCAAGAAAACAGGTGAGAAAAGTGAGATCGTTATTCTCGTAGCGACTTCGGGCGATACGGGCAAAGCGGCACTTGAAGGGTTCAAAGATGTCGATCAGATCAAGATCGCGGTGTTCTATCCGCAGAACGGTGTCAGCGAGATCCAGCGTCGTCAGATGATCACGCAGGAAGGCGGCAATGTTACGGTCTTGGCGGTCAAAGGTAATTTTGACGATGCACAGACAGGTGTAAAACGTATTTTTAATGATACGGTATATAATGAAGAACTTCGTGCAGACGGCTTCAAACTGTCGTCGGCGAACTCCATCAACTGGGGACGTCTTGTTCCGCAGATCGTATATTATTTCAGCGCATATGCCGATCTCGTAAAAGCTGGCACGATCGCAGCAGGTGATAAGGTTAACTTCGTTGTACCGACAGGAAACTTCGGTAATATTTTGGCAGGCTATTATGCAAAGAGAATGGGACTTCCCGTAAACAAATTCGTTTGCGCATCGAATGCCAATAATGTTTTGACAGACTTTTTGCGTACGGGTGTATATGATCGCAATCGTACATTCCACAAAACGGCATCTCCGTCGATGGATATTTTGATCTCGAGCAATTTGGAGCGTCTTTTGTATCATGTAACAGACGGCAACGACGCGCAGGTAGCCGATTGGATGCAGTCACTTAATGAAACGGGACGCTATGATGTCGGTGCAGAAGTGCTTGCGAAGATACAGGAACTGTTCTGGGCAGATTATGCAGACGATGAAACGACACTTGCCAATATCCGCAAGGTGTTCGATGAAACGCATTACACGATGGATACACATACATCTGTTGCGGAATATGTTGCCAATACATATCGCGCGGCAAGCGGTGATACTGATACGGTAAATGTGATCTTGTCGACGGCAAGTCCGTACAAATTCAATCAGAGTGTACTGGAGGCACTTGTCGAAAAAGATACGCTTGAAGGCAAAGATGAGTTTGCAATGCTTGACTGTTTGGCTGAGATCAGCGGTCTTGTCGTTCCGCCTGCCTTGGCATCTCTCAAGACGGCACCGATCCGTCATACGACAGTATGTGCGAAAGAAGAAATGCCTGAAGTGGTAAAAGCATATTTAAATGAATAAAATATGAAGAATATTCTGCCAATAAAGAGGAAAATAGCGAAAAAAAACGAATTTATATAAAGTAAGGCAAATTTTTAGGGAATGTCACTGATGAAGCCCTAAATAAGATAAGTAAAATAAATTAGAAAAGGATGGTTACAATGGGAACTTTGGAATGGAAAGCTAGCCAAGATTTTTTGGCTGTTGCAGGTAATGTAAGACATAACTTGAGTCCTGCAGAATTGGTAGAAGCGGCACTTGTACGCGGTGAAGGCGTACTTGCATCGAATGGTGCGCTTCGTGTAGTAACGGGTAAATATACGGGTCGTTCTCCGCATGACAAATTCGTCGTTGATCTTCCGTCTGTCCATGACGAGATCGCTTGGGGCACGAATGCACCGATCGATGAAGCTGTATTCGATGCACTCTACAAAAAAATGCTCGGTTATGCACAGCATAAAGAAGTATTCGTATTTGACGGTATCGCAGGTGCCGATCAGGAAAGCCAGCTTCGCGTACGTTTCGTGAATGAATTTGCATGGCAGAATTTGTTCGTACATCAGCTCTTCATTCGTCCGGAAGAAAAATTTGATGCGCCGGAAGATTTTACGGTTATTTGTATGCCGGGCTTCAAAGCTGTACCGGCTGTTGACGGAACGAATTCGGAAGCATTCGTTTTGGTTCATCTTGAAAAGAATGTTATCTTGATCGGCGGCACGAGCTATGCAGGCGAAATGAAAAAATCGATTTTCTCGATCATGAACTATCGCTTGCCGAAAGCAGGTATCTTGTCTATGCACTGCTCCGCAAACGTGGGCAAAGACGGCACGTCCGCACTCTTCTTCGGCTTGTCCGGTACAGGCAAAACGACGCTCTCTGCTGACCCGAACCGTTGCCTCATCGGTGACGATGAACATGGCTGGAGCGATAACGGTATCTTCAATATTGAAGGTGGCTGCTATGCAAAATGTATCCACTTGTCGGAAGAAACCGAACCGCAGATCTGGAACGCTGTAAAATTCGGCGCAGTTGTAGAAAATGTATCCTTCGAAGAAGGTTCGCGTGTGATTGATTTCGATAACGGTACGCTTACGGAAAATACGCGTGCTGCATATCCGATCACGAGCATTCCGAATGCTGTTCTCGAAGGTAAAGCAGGCCATCCGAAAGCGATCCTCTTCTTGACGGCAGACGCATTCGGCGTATTGCCTCCGATCTCCAAATTGACGAAAGAACAAGCTATGTATCAGTTCTTGTCCGGTTACACGAGTAAATTGGCAGGTACGGAACGTGGTATCACTGA
This sequence comes from Selenomonadales bacterium, assembly GCA_017442105.1. Lineage (NCBI taxonomy): Bacteria > Bacillati > Bacillota > Negativicutes > Selenomonadales > Selenomonadales bacterium. The sequence goes on from JAFSAX010000057.1 coordinate 4,441, forward strand.
ACCGCAGGCAACGTTCTCCACATGCTTCGGTCAGCCGTTCCTTCCGCTTTCGCCGCTCGTATATGCAAACTTGCTCGGCGAAAAAATGGAAAAACATAATACGGCAGTATACCTTGTTAACACAGGCTGGTCCGGTGGTCCGTACGGCGTTGGCAAACGTATGAAACTTTCGTACACGCGCGCTATGATCACGGCAGCTCTCGAAGGCAAGCTTGACGATGTTGAATGGGTACTCGATCCGATCTTCAACGTATACGTTCCGCAAGAATGTGAAAATGTGCCGTCCGAAATTTTGACTCCGCGCAATACGTGGGCTGACAAAGATGCTTATGACGCAAAAGCAAAAGAACTTGCTGACGCATTCAACAAAAACTTTGAAAAATTCAAAGATGAAATGCCTGAAGCAATTTTGAA
>JAFSAX010000058.1 GCA_017442105.1 Selenomonadales bacterium
TGCGTCTGGTAACGGAGCATCGTCGGGATGTTCGCATTGACAGGAGCGGCTTCGAGAAGCTCACGGCGAGCAACAACGACCGTTACACCGGACGGACCGAGGTTTTTCTGTGCGCCTGCATAGATAAGCGAGAATTTGGAAGCGTCGAACGGACGGCTGAGCATATCGGACGACATGTCAGCGAAGAGCGGAACATCGCCGAAGGACGGCAATTCCTGCCACTGCGTACCGAAGATGGTGTTGTTCGACGTGATATGTACGTATGCCGCATTGTCGGAGAGTGCGATCTCATCCATCGACGGAATACGAACATAGTTTTCGCCTTCCGTCGTAGCCGCAACGTGCGTCTGACCGATCATTTTTGCTTCTTTGAGAGCCTTTTCAGACCAAGCACCCGTCAGGATATAGTTACCGACTTTGCCTTCGCCGAGGAAGTTCAGCGGCATCATAGCGAACTGCGTGCTGGCACCACCCTGAAGGAACAGTACCTGATAGTCGTCGCCAAGACCGAGAAGCTCTTTCATCGTAGCTTCAGCCTGATTGTTCACTTCGTCATAAGACGGAGAGCGATGGCTGATCTCAAGGATAGACATACCCGTGTTATCGAAATTCAAAAATTCATCTTGTGCTTGTTTGAGTACTTCGAGCGGAAGCGTTGCAGGGCCCGCGTTGAAGTTGTAAATACGGTTCATGGTGAAAACCTCCCCGAAATAAAGTGCTTTTTCTTTTAATTCTAACTCGATGCGAGATTTTGTCAAGGGCGAAATTGGCAGAAACTTTTTTAATTTCTGCACACAAAAAAACGTTGACAAGAGACAGATGTACGGCTATAATGGATATGTAATAACGCAAACAGACAACGCAATGAACGGGAAGCTGTGAAGCACGTGTCTATCAGAGAGCCGACGGTCGGTGTGAGTCGGCAGGCAGGCAAGCAGTTCCGCCCGCAAGCATTCGGTGATGAGCCGAACGGGTTTCGCCCGATACCGCGAACCGGAGGGACGCATATGCGTCTGAACTGGGTGGCACCGCAGGGATAGATATCTCGCCCCAAGATGAGGGGCGGGATTTTTTTATTATCGGGGTGCCGAGCGGAATCGAGCGTGTTGCTTTGCGTTGAGATATCCAATAGAGATAAGGAGAGATGACAACAATGAAAGTATTAGTATGTGACGGCGTATCGCCGAAAGGTATTGCGATCTTGGAACAGGATTTTGAGGTAGAAGCGCGCAAAAAGATCAGCGCAGAAGAGCTTCTTGCCGAAATTCCGAATTATGACGGTCTTATCGTTCGTTCTGCCAGCAAAGTAACGGCAGAAGTGATCGAAGCTGCGAAGAACCTCAAAGTTATCGGCCGTGCAGGTGTCGGCGTTGACAACATCGACGTAGAAGCGGCTACGAAAAAAGGTATCATCGTTCTCAATGCACCGGAAGGCAACACGATCGCGGCAACGGAACATTCGGTCGCTATGATGCTCGCTATGGCGCGCAACATTCCGCAGGCGCACCAGTCCCTCAAAGGTGACCGCGAATGGAGAAGAAGCGACTTCGTCGGTGTCGAGCTTCGCGGCAAAACGCTCGGCGTATTCGGCATGGGCCGTATCGGCAGCGGCGTAGCAAAACGCGCTCTCGCAATGGAAATGAACGTCATCGGTTATGACCCGTACCTCAACGAAGAACGTGCAAAACAGCTCGGTATCGAGATCGGTACGGTAGACGAAATTTATGAAAAAGCAGACTTCATCACGCTTCATATGCCGAAAACGCCGCAGACGAAAGGCATGATCGGCGCGGAAGCGATCGCAAAAATGAAAGACGGCGTTCGCATCGTCAACTGCGCACGCGGTGGTATCATCGACGAAGCGGCTCTTGCAGAAGCTCTCAAAAGCGGTAAAGTCGCAGGCGCGGCGATCGACGTATTCGACGGCGAACCTGTCAACATGGACAATCCGCTCCTCGACTGCGACAACATCGTCGTTACACCGCATCTCGGCGCATCGACGAAAGAAGCGCAGATCGGCGTAGCAGTAGACGTAGCTTACGGTGTCGTAGCGGCACTCAAAGGCGAACCTGTTATGACGGCAGTCAACATGGCACACGTTGCACCGCACGTGATGAAACAGATCCGTCCGTTCTTCAGCCTCGCTGAACGCATGGGCTGTACGGCAGTCAACCTCGCCGACGGCGCGATCAAGAGCGTCGAAGTCGAATACACGGGCGAACTTACGCAGTACGACACGAAAATGCTCACGACTGCGGCTATCAAAGGTATGCTCAACCCGATCCTCAACGAAGATGTCAACTACGTCAATGCACCGGGCATGGCTGCACAGCGTAATATTAAGATAAAAGAAGTAAAACTCAACGAAACACGCGCGTTTGCAAACCTCATCACGCTCAAGATCGTATCCGAAAAAGGTGCGCACATCATTCAAGGTACGCTCTTCGGCGATGAAGAACGTCTTGTAAGCATCGACGGTCAGCGCGTAGACGTTGATCCGCACGCACGCCTTCTCATCTGTCCGCATATCAACAGACCGGGCGTTATCGGTACAGTCGGTACGCTCCTCGGCGGCAAAGGCATCAACATCAGCGGCATGCAGGTCAGCAAAACGGAAGACCAAGGCACTAACATCATGGTACTTACGGTAGACAA
>JAFSAX010000059.1 GCA_017442105.1 Selenomonadales bacterium
TGAAGCGGTACGGTGCCATAGTCACGATGACGCACATCCGACAATGCTTCGTCTATCCCCATATAAGAAGCATTGCTTTTCGGCGCAGAGGCAATATACGTGACGGCTTGCGCAAGCGGGATCCGCGCTTCGGGAAAGCCGACGAATTGTGCAGCCTGCGCGGCGGCCATCGCTACGACAAGTGCCTGCGGGTCTGCATTGCCGACGTCTTCCGATGCACAAATGACGATACGACGTGCGATAAAGTTAAGGTCCTCGCCTGCGCTGATCATGCGTGCAAGATAATGCAGTGCCGCATCGGCATCACTACCGCGCATACTTTTGATAAACGCCGACACAACATCATAATGGTTGTCGCCGTTTTTATCGTAGTACTGTATCTTCTCACCCATGACTTCGTCAATATACTCTGATTCGATGATACCGTCGGATTCGACCATCATAGAACATTCTTCCAAGAGATTAAGCGCCGTTCTGGCATCTCCGCTTGCTACTTCTGCGATGCGGGCGAGCACCTCATCCTCGCATGAGAGCTGTTTGCTGCCAAGTCCGTTTACGGAGTCTGTCAACGCTCGTTTTAAGAGCAAGACAACTTCATCGGCTTCCAGTTTGCGGAACCGAAGGACACGCATACGCGAAAGGAGCGGTGAATTGACCGAGAAAAACGGATTCTCCGTCGTCGCACCAATAAGCGTAACAATGCCGTTTTCCACATACGGGAGCAGGATATCCTGCTGACTTTTGTTAAAACGATGGATCTCGTCGATAAAAAGAACCGTACGTTTGCGTTCTTGTCTTAATCGCGATTTCGCCAGATCGACGATCTTGCGCACATCGGCAATACCTGCCGCAACGGCGTTGAGTTTCTCAAAATAACTGCGCGTTTGATTGGCAATGATCTCCGCGAGTGTCGTTTTCCCCGTCCCGGGCGGCCCATAGAGAATACAAGACGGAATGTTATCGCTGTCTATCATGCGCCGTAGATATCGCTTCTGTCCTACGATCTCATGCTGTCCGATAAAGTCGGCGAGCGTTTTCGGACGCATCCGTACAGCCAATGGTTCTTTGGTATATGTGGTTTGAGGTTCTATATTGGAAAATAAATCAATCGAATCCATGGATCGTCCTCCGCTCAATTCTGATTCGTTTCAGATAAAAAAATAAGATATAAAGAATGCCGAAGCATTCTTTATATCTTTAGGACTTACCCTCCATCATGCCGTTTCTCGTTGTCGTTTTGAACCTGCCTAAGCAGGTGGGCATAATCCCGAATGCTTCGTGTGCCTCTTGGCAAACCAATGAGGTGTCATCCCGCAAGCGGAGTATTAATGGCCCTATCGTGATGTGTTGGCTCAAAACACATCAACGATAATCGCACACAGCAGAGGTATAATTCCCTTTAAACTACACCTTAATATTATCAGATAATTTTCATAAAATCAAGATTCGTTTCGCAGGCGATTTATTTTTTCGCAATAACAGCCGTTTTGATAGAAAGTTCACGAAGCTGTTTCGGTGCAACTTCGCTCGGTGCCTGCGTCATGATGCAAGTTGCGCTCTGCGTTTTCGGGAATGCGATGACGTCGCGGATCGAGGAGCGTTTTGCCATAATCATGATCAAGCGGTCCAAACCAAATGCGAGACCACCGTGCGGCGGCGTGCCGTATTCGAAGGCGTTGAGCATGAAGCCGAATTTTTCGTGTGCTTCTTCGCTCGTAAGGCCGATCGTCTGGAATACTTTTTCCTGAAGGTCACGGTTGTAGATACGAAGGCTGCCGCCACCGATCTCCGTACCGTTGAGAACCATGTCATATGCTTTTGCTTTGACTTTGCCCGGGTCGGTATCGAGAAGCTCAATATCTTCTTCACGAGGAGCCGTGAACGGATGGTGCATAGCTACCCAGCGTTTGTCATCTTCGTCATATTCGAACATCGGGAAGTCTACTACCCAGAGGAACGAGAGTTTGTTTTCGTCGATCAAGTTACGACGTTTACCCATTTCAAGACGGAGCGCACCGAGAGCCTGTGCTACAACAGGAGCTTTGTCGGCGATGATGAGGATAAGGTCACCCGTTTCTGCCTGTGTCGTTTCTTTGATATTTGCCAAAATTTCTTCGGAGAAGAATTTCGCGATCGGCGATTTGATGCCTTCTTCCGTATAGCAGATCCAAGCCAAGCCTTTTGCACCATAGATGTTTACAAATTCAACAAGACCGTCGAGTTCACGACGCGGAATGTTGGAATAACCTTTGACGTTGATCGCTTTGACAACACCGCCTGCCTGAAGGACCGTTTCAAATACTTTGAAGTTCGAACCGCGAACAGCATCGGAGATGTTGATGTGCGGCATATCGAAACGAAGGTCAGGTTTGTCCGAACCGTATTTGTCCATTGCTTCATCCCACGTCATGCGAACAAACGGCGTTTTGATATCTTCGTTGAGTGCATTTTTGAAGAGCTCTGCAACCATTTCTTCCATCATGCTCAAGATATATTCATCATCAACAAACGACATCTCGATATCGAGCTGAGTGAATTCCGGCTGACGGTCTGCACGCAAGTCTTCATCACGGAAGCAGCGTACGATCTGGAAGTATTTTTCATAGCCCGCAACCATCAAGATCTGTTTAAAGATCTGCGGAGACTGCGGAAGCGCGTAGAAGCAACCCGGATTTACGCGGCTCGGTACGAGATAGTCACGAGCACCTTCCGGCGTGCTTTTCGTAAGCATCGGCGTTTCAATTTCAAGGAAGCCGTTGCGATCCAAGAAATCACGCATGCCTTTTGCTACCTGATGACGGAGCATCAAGTTGCGCTGCATTTCCGGACGACGAAGGTCGAGGTAACGATATTTAAGACGGAGCGTTTCATCAACGTCAATGTTGTCCTGGATGTAGAACGGCGGCGTTTTTGCTTTGTTCAAAATGCGAAGCTCCGTTACTTCTACTTCGATCTCACCCGTTGCCATGTTGGCATTTACCGTTTCAGCGGAGCGAGCTGTTACATTACCGACAACTGCGATAACGAATTCGTTACGAAGCGATTCTGCTTTCGTGAACTGTTCTTCGCCCATTTCCGAGTTGAATACGACCTGTACCATACCCGAACGGTCGCGAAGGTCTACGAAGATAAGACCGCCATGGTCACGACGACGCGATACCCAACCGCAAAGCGTAACCGTCTGTCCAACTTGTGCTTTTCCCAATTCGCCGCATGCATGCGAACGTTTCAATCCTGTTAATGTATCCATTATCCTATTCAATCCTCCGATTTCATACTAGTGAGCATATCTTCTATTGTACCTTGTTTTTGCTCGCCTGTCTGCATATTTTTTATCGTTACCGTATTATTTTTTATTTCATCTTCGCCAAGTAAGATGGAATAACGTGCATTTTGACGATTCGCCTGCTTCATTTGTGCTTTCAGACTGCGTCCTGCGAAGTCGATTTCAGCCGAGAAGCCGTTTTTGCGAAGTGCGGTAACAACTTTCATGCCTTCGACTTCGGCACCTTTTTGAAGGAGCATGACGAACGCATCAAGCGATGATTCGTTTTTCGGCAGGAGGTCTTGTTTCTCAAGCGCAAGTAATACGCGCTCGATACCGATCGCAAAGCCGATACCCGGTGTCGGCTTACCGCCGCACTCTTCTACGAGGCCGTCATAGCGACCACCACCGCAGACAGCACTCTGCGCACCAAGCGGAGCATACTGTACTTCAAAGGCAGTCTTTGTATAGTAGTCAAGACCACGTACAAGACGCGGATTCAAGATAAACGGCACTTCTGCCGCCGCTAATATCTGCTGTACTGCCGTGAAGTGTGTTTGGCAGTCATCACAAAGACAATCGGCGATCTCAGGCGCACCCACCGTAAGCGACTGACATTTCTCGTTTTTGCAATCAAGAATACGCATCGGGTTACGATCAAAACGCGATTTGCAATCTTCGCAAAGACCTTCTTTTTTCTCTTCCAAGAATGCCTGCAGACGGTCACGATACTCTTTGCGGCATGTCGGACAGCCGACCGAGTTGAGCTGAAGTGTCAAGTCCTTCAGACCGAGCGTGTTGAGTATCTGTACTGCAAGTAAGATAACTTCGGCATCGATCATCGGGCTTGCCGCACCGATCGCTTCTACGCCGAACTGATGGAACTGACGATAACGACCTGCCTGCGGGCGATCGTAACGGAACATCGGTCCTATGTAGAACAGTTTCGACGGAACCGTTTCCGCGTATAATTTATTTTCCAAATAGGAGCGTACGACTGCCGCCGTATTCTCGGGGCGAAGTGTGATACTGCGGTCACCTCTGTCGGTGAACGTGTACATTTCTTTTTCAACGACATCGGTCGTCGAACCGATACCGCGCAAGAACAGCTCCGTATGCTCGAAGATCGGCGTGCGGATCTCTTCATAGTCGAACAGACGGCACGTGTCGCGAATGACATTTTCTATATAACGCCAATTCACAACGTCTTTCGGCAAAATATCTTTTGTCCCTCTGGGACCCATTGTAAGCATCCCTATGATTCCTCCTTATATGCCAGATCATGGAACAACCGATCACGTTCAGCCAGATATTCATCCAGCTTCTCTCCATAGACGGCAACATTTTTCGGATGAAGCAAGTTCTGGAACGTCTTGCCATCGCGGAAAAGTATCTTCGTCGTTGAGGACGGCCCTATGCCGATGATCGTCTGTCGTTCTTCGATCATTCTGATGTTATAAATGCTCTCTGCACCAACTTTGGCATACCCCACATTCTCCAAGTTGCCTTGGATATTACGCTGCCGATACAAATAATACGGCTTCATTCCTATCTCACCGGCCATCTCTTCGGCTATGCGGAACATCTCTCGCGCTTCACCAAACGATGGAAGCGGATACTCTATGAGCTTCTCTTTCAGCGGAGAGGCTCGTTTGATCGCCAAGGAATGGATCGTTATATTGTCAGGGTCAAGCTTTTGGATCTGCATCATCGTATCGCGCACATCTTCGACTGTTTCCCCCGGCAAGCCAATAATAATATCCATGTTGATGACAGAAATCGAGCTTTGACGAATTTGCTCGAATATCTCTATTATATCGCGAACGGTATGGTTTCGTCCAATCCGTTTTAATGTTTTTTCCTGCATCGTCTGCGGATTAAGACTGATACGGGTCACCCCGTGCGCACACATCGCTTCTATTTTCTTCGTTGTGATCGTATCGGGCCTGCCTGCTTCAACGGTAAACTCCTTTACCGCATCGAGCGGTATCTGTTCCCGCACGAAAGCAAGTAGGTCATAAAAATCCTCATCAGACAAGCTGGTCGGTGTACCACCGCCGATATAGAGCGTATCAACAACAAGGCCGTACCTCTCTATCATCTCTGCCGTTTTCGTGATCTCTCGTTTCAGATCATCAAGGAATGATACTATCTGCGTATGATCTTTCGGCAATAGTGCCGACGGAAACGAGCAGTACAAGCAATGCGTCGGACAGAATGGTATCCCGATATAGATACTGATATGGTTCGCCTCTGTTACCAAAAACGGTCGTTCTTTGACCGCGACTTCTGTAATAAACGATGCTTTGCTTGCACTCATCAGATAGTCTTCTTGCAGTCTTGTTATCGTTTCTTCTTCGGAAAGTCCCATTTCCAGGTAAGTACGCGCGATCTTGACGGGACGGACACCTACGAGTATCCCCCATTCACTCGGCACTTTCCCCGTAATACGCTTCATCGCATGAAACACATGACAACATACCAATCTCCGTTTTGCGGCGATATCTGTTTGGAATGTGTGTTGCGGAACCATGCTTTCTATGTACCAATCAGTTTCTCTATCTGCCGCATCAGTATAACAGAACTGCGTTCTGATGAGATGTTTTTCTTCATTGATACTGTTTTCGATCGTCAATTGACCGATCAGCTCTTCACGAAAAGCATCTTCAAAAAGCTGCATCGTCGATTCTACCGCACGTACA
>JAFSAX010000060.1 GCA_017442105.1 Selenomonadales bacterium
GCTCCTACGCTTCGCGAAGTACCGGCAGAAGCAGAAGTTATCAGCCATAAATTGATGCTCAGAGCAGGTATGATCCGCAAAGCGGCAGGTGGCCTTTACACGTATTTACCGCTTGCATGGCGTGTACTTAAAAAAATAGAAAATATCGTCCGTGAAGAAATGGATGCCAAAGGCGGTCAGGAACTCCTTATGCCGATCATGCAGCCGGCAGAACTTTGGCAGGAATCGGGTCGTTGGGACGTATACGGCGAAGAAATGTTCCGCTTGAGAGATCGTCATGATCGTCCGTTCTGCTTGGGCCCGACGCATGAAGAAATGATCACGTCGCTCGTTCGCTCGGAGGTGCGCTCGTATCGTCAGCTCCCGCTCATGCTCTACCAGATTCAGAACAAATACCGCGACGAACGCCGCCCGCGTTTCGGCTTGATGCGTGGTCGCGAATTCATCATGAAAGACTTGTACTCGTTCGACAAAGACGAAGCAGGTCTTGATATCAGCTATCAGAAAATGTACGAAGCGTACGAAAACATCTTCCGTCGCTGCGGTCTTAAATGCCGTCCTGTTGAAGCAGACGGTGGTGCGATCGGCGGTAAAGGCACGCACGAATTCATGGTATTCGCTGACTCGGGTGAAGCAGGCGTCGTATACTGCGACGAATGTAACTTCGCTGCCAACGAAGAAAAAGCTGAACTCTTCCCGATCAAAGCAGAAGCGGAAGAACTTGGCGAAGTAACGCTCGTACATACGCCTGATACGAAAACGATCGCAAGCGTTGCCGAGTACCTTGATATCGATATTACCAAAACAGTCAAAGCTGTTGCTTACGCGACGGAAAAAGGTGCGGTTCTCGTATTTGTACGCGGTGACCACGAAGTCAACGAAGTAAAAGTACAGAACGCAATGGAATGCATCCAGATCGACATGGCAAGCGAAGCGCAGATCGCAGACTTTGGCAGTGTCGGCGGTTTCATGGGTCCGATCGGTCTTAACCGTGACAATGTAACTGTCATCGTTGATGAAACAGTCAAAAATATGGTCAATGCTGTCTATGGTGCCAACCAAGCAGACCATCACTATACGAATGTCAACTATGGCCGCGACTACGAAGCAGACATCGTAACAGACGTTCGCCTTATCCAAGAAGGAGACCCGTGCCCGCATTGCGGCGCGCCTGTCAAAGCGGCTCGCGGTATCGAAGTCGGTCAGGTATTCAAACTCTATACGAAATACAGTGCTGCTCTCAAAGCAACATTCCTTGATGAAAACGGCAAAGAAAAACCGATGGTAATGGGTTGCTACGGTGTCGGTGTCAGCCGTACGATGGCAGCTGCTATCGAACAGAACCACGACGAAAACGGTATCATCTGGGCGGCATCCATCGCTCCGTACCATGCTGTTATCGTGCCGATCAATGCGAAAGACGAAGCACAGATGGCACTTGCCGAAGAACTCTACGAAGCACTCGGTGCGGCAAAAGTAGAATGTGTTCTCGACGATCGTAAAGAGCGTGCAGGCGTTAAATTCAAAGATGCCGACCTCATCGGATATCCGCTCAAGATCACGGTAGGCCCGAAAGCTGTTCAGGAAAACCAGATCGAAGTCAAAGTCAGAAAAACGGGTGAAACGTACTACTTCACAAAAGAAACGTATCTTGAAGAAGTACAGGCACTCCTTAAAACGCTGTAAGAACAAAAAGACTGCAACGCTTGCGCTGCAGTCTTTTCATGTATTGGCGCTATTAGAGAAAATACAAAAAGGGTATGCACATTTGTGCATACCCTTTGTTTGCAATATTCATTCGAAAGCAGGTTGCTTTCAAGTGAGTATTATTCGCCGATAGCTTGGTTCAATGCTTCCATCAAACGATCGATATCGATGCCGTGTGCGCCTGCGCCCTGTTCAATATTTTCGAAACGAGCAGCTGCACAGCCGAGGCAACCCATACCGAAGCTAACGAAAACTTCAACCGTCTGCGGGTAACGCTGAACAACTTCCATGATGCCCATGTCTTTTGTCAATTTCATATTGCAGTACCTCCCTTGTATAAGCTATTTTTTATTATACCACAGATCATGTTGATTTTTCATCTGAAATGTAAGGTATTTTACTCAGATGGCAATTTTTTTATGATAAGATGATTCGTAGCATATGATATGTCATGCATGAATAATAGGACTTTAGTCACAAAAACATAAATAAAAAAGAAAAAAGCAAACTTTTTTGCTTTACGAGGAAGGATTTTTATTTTTTTCACTAGAAAACGTAAAAATATTGAAGCAGCAGAAGTCTGCTAAAAAAGAGTTTGAGGTGGCTTTCTGCATGGAGTTTCATCATATTAGTGTATTGCGTGACGAGTCGGTTCGCGGATTGGTAACGAAAGCCGACGGGATATATGTCGATTGTACGTTGGGTGGCAGTGGTCACGCACGTGCGGTCATCGCGCAACTTAATGAGAATGCACGTTTTATTGGGATAGACCAAGACGAGGCGGCGATCCGAACGGCGAAAGAGCGTTTGGCTGATGCGCCGTGCCATGTCGATATCGTACACAGCAATTTTTATGAATTGCCTGCGATCTTGGCGAATCTTGGTGTTGATAAAGTAGACGGGTTTTTGTTTGATCTGGGGGTATCTTCGCATCAACTCGATATTGCGGAGCGTGGTTTCTCTTATATGCAGGACGCGCCGCTCGATATGCGTATGAATCCCGAACAGAAGTTTTCGGCGTATGATGTGGTCAATACGTATTCCGAAGGCGAATTACATGATATTATTTCGTCGTACGGCGAAGAGCGTTGGTCGAAACGTATTGCGCAGTTTATCGTAAAGGAGCGCCAGATGAAGCCGATCGAAACGACGTTCGAGCTTGTCAGCGTTATCAAAAAAGCGGTGCCTGCAGGTGCACGCAAGGATGGTCCGCATCCTGCCAAACGAACGTTTCAGGCGATCCGTATCGAGGTCAACAATGAATTGGGTATCTTGGAGGATACGTTCTGCAGTGCGGTCGATCACCTGAATCCGGGCGGTCGTATCTGCGTTATTACGTTCCATTCGTTGGAAGACCGTATCACGAAGAAGACGTTCCAGCAGTTGGCGAAAAATTGTATCTGTCCGCCATCGCTTCCGATCTGCACGTGCTCGCATCGTGCGAAGATCAAGACGGTAGGGAAGGCGATCGCGCCGTCGGCAGAGGAACTCGAATATAATCCGCGTGCGCGCAGTGCAAAGCTGAGGATCGCGGAGAAGTTATGATATTGAGGAGAGAATATTGAGAAAGGGGGTTGCATAGCTTTGTTAGTAAAAGAACGAGTCGTAATTGAAGAGCCGTATGAAGAGTATGCGCATAAGAAGCAGTCTGCACCTTCTGTGCGTACGAAGATCGTGCGCAAGACGAAGCCGAATCGTCTTCTTCGCAGTGTCGCAGGGATACTTGCTCTGGTCGTTGTAGCAAGTACGCTGACGATGTGTATGAGTGCTCAAAGCTATGATGCGACGAAGGCACTCAGAACAGATAAAGAAACGTTGGCGAAGCTCGTGAAGGAGAATGAACATCTTCAGTTGGATCTGGCTCGGTTAAAATCACCGGAACGCATTCAAGCGATCGCAAAAGATGAGTTGAAGATGTCTGTGCCGAAGGTGGATTATCGTCCGACGACGAGAACGGTAGCGGCACCGACACCGCAAGTTCAGTTGCCAAAACAGACTGCGACGAACAACATTGTCGTCAAAATGGAGAATTTTATTAAGAATATCATTTCATAAGAAACAAGGTACGCGAATCCGGACATTGGAGGGATGCGATTGGCATCGACTGCTCATGTTGTTATTCGGAAACGAGTTGCCTTGTTTTTTGTTTTGTTCACAATGCTTTTATCGGGACTTGGTCTAAGGCTCGTATATTTGCAAGGATACCAAAACGAGTGGCTGACGGAGCGGGCAGAGGATCAGCGTATCCGTTTGATTCCCGTAGAGGCGAAGCGTGGTACGATCTATGATCGGAATGGCAAGATATTGGCGGAAAGTGTCAGTGCGCTTTCGGTCTATGCGATCCCGGCAGAAGTGGAGAATATAACAGAGTCGGCAGCCGCATTGGCGGCTGTTTTGAATTTGGACGCGGAGAAGATCGCAAAGAAGCTCGCGCGCAGGCAGTCGTTCGTATGGCTTGCCAGGCGTGTCGATACAGAAACGGCTGATGCAGTACGCGCTCTTCGGTTGGCGGGGGTAGATGTATCGGAGGAGAGTCGGCGCACGTATCCGAACGGGCAGGTAGGTGCGCATATTCTCGGATTTGTCGGTGCAGACAATCAAGGGCTTGACGGGATAGAGCTGACGATGAATCGCTATCTCTTGGGAACGGGCGGTGGTGTTGTGGCGGAGTACGATGCGAGCGGTAAGGAGATACCGTATGCACCGTATCGCTACGAAAAGCCTACTGTGGGGCAGGATGTGTATTTGACGCTTGATCTGGTCTTGCAGCAGCTTGCCGAGCGAGAGCTTGCGCGTGTGGTGGAGGAAACGGGTGCGAAGGGCGGGTCTATTCTTTTGATGGATCCGCGGTCGGGAGAGGTCTTGGCGATGGCGAATCGCCCGACATATGACCCGAATCAGTTCGGGGAATATCCTGCTTCTTCGTGGCGTAATATCGGTGTGACGAACACGTATGAACCGGGATCGACGTTCAAGGTGTTGACGACGGCCGCCGCGCTGAATGAAGGTGTCGTAACGGTCGATGATCGTTTTTTTGACGGCGGTGATATCGAGGTTCAAGGTAGGCGGATACATTGTTGGAAACATGGCGGACACGGGAGTGTTTCGTTCCGCGAGGTGGTAGAAGGGTCTTGTAATGTCGGTTTTGTCGGTGTGGGGCTTCGACTTGGTGCGGAGCGATTCTATCCGTATTTGAGGTCGTTCGGCCTGGGATGTGCGACGGGAATATCGCTCCCGGGGGAAGCCACAGGTATTATGATCCCAGAAGCGAAGGCGGTGCCGATCAATCTGGCAACGATGGCGATGGGGCAGAGCATTGCCGTAACGCCGATACAACTATTGTCGGCGGTGTCGGCGGCGATAAACGGTGGTATTTGGCATGAACCGCGCATCGTCAGAGAAGTGCGCGATGCAAGCGGTGGTGTAGTGAAATCGTTCGCATCGGGTGAAGGCCGCCGCGTTATCCGTGAGGAGGTGTCGGCTGTTGTCAGAGAGTTGTTAGAAGGCGTTGTGGCGAACGGTACCGGCAAGAACGGCGCGCTGGAAGGGTATCGTGTCGGCGGTAAGACGGGGACTGCACAGAAGGTCGGTGCAGGCGGTTATATGCAGGGAAAATATATTGCTTCGTTTGTCGGATTTTTGCCTGCCGATGCGCCCGAGCTTGCAATGCTCGTCGTGATAGATGAACCGACAGGTATGTACTACGGCGGTCAGATCGCCGCACCGGTTTTTCCTGCGCTGATGAAAGATGCCGTTGATTATTATAAAATTGCACGGACGGAAGTGAGCGAGAAAGAGGAGGTTGTATCGCTTGTCGATGTGCCCGATGTGGTCGGGCGAGAGATGAATGATGGCATGCGCCTGCTTGCGGAGGCTGAGCTTACAGCAGAATGTATCGGTGAGGGCATCATCACGGCGCAAGTACCGTCGATGGCAAGCCAAGTGCCGAAGGGGACGAAGGTACTGCTCTA
>JAFSAX010000061.1 GCA_017442105.1 Selenomonadales bacterium
CTGATGACCGTACCTTCGACCAATTCGCCTTTTCTCAATTCTTTCATTTCCACATCAAATGCAGATTCAAATGTTTCCATTTTTTCAGCAACCTCCTCAATGATCCAGCCCGGTGTCGATGCACCTGCTGTGATTCCTGCTCTTGTTTTTTCAAAAAACCATTCCGGTTTCAATTCACTTGCTGTTTCAATATGTTTTGTATCACAACCTGTTTTGGCGCAAAGCTCGGCCAATCTGGTCGTATTCGCACTATTTTTGCCACCGATAACGATCATGATATCGACCTTCTCTGCCAATTCAACAGCCGCTTTTTGACGAAGTTCTGTTGCCGTGCAGATCGTTCGTTTCACTTCAAGTTCACTGCATTTTGTCGCCAATACTTCTGTGATGCGGTCAAAATCACGTCCTGCAAACGTCGTCTGCGAAACGACACCGATGCGCTCTGCATTGGGCAAAGCTTCTGCTTCTTCAACAGTTTCTACGACGTATGCTTTTTGATTCGACCATTCAAAAATACTTTTTACTTCGGGATGTTTTTTCTCCCCGATCACCACAACGTAATCATTCGTTTCAAGAAGCGCTTTTGCCGATTGTTGTGCTTTTTTTACATGCGGACACGTTGCATCAACGATCGTCAAATTTTTATCAGCCGCTGCTTGATAGACTTGCGGTCCTACGCCGTGAGAGCGAATGACGATAGTACCTTGCTCCATTTCATCAAGCGATTCAACTTTACCAATACCATTTTGCTTTAAATGCTCTACCATCTGTGGATTGTGGATGATAGGACCGAGCGTGCAGATCGGAGCAGCTTGCCCAAGAGACGATTCAGCCAACTGTACGGCACGTGTAACACCATAGCAAAAACCTCTGTGTTCTGCAAGAATAATATCCATTACAATCATCTCCCCGCCTGTTCTTCGTCGAGCAGTTTTTGTATCTCTGTCATGATCTGCGTCGGAAGCGTCGTCATCAATTTTTTATCTTTTGGATCGCCTGCCGGAATCGGCTTACCGAATCGAATCGTAAATTTTGGGAACAGACCTTTTCCGTTTGTCCCCGTAATAGCGACAGGAACGATCGGCACATTTGCCTTATACGCGATCAAACCGATTCCTGCCTCAGGCTCACCCAATTTACCACTTTTGCTTCTAGTTCCTTCAGGGAACAAACCAAGACATTTGCCTTCGCCAAGAACAGTAAGTGCAGTCTTGATAGCGTTGCGGTCTGCCGCACCGCGATTGACAGGGAATGCCCCCAGGCTTGTAATGATAGATGAGAAAATAGAATTCTCAAACAGTTCTTTTTTTGCCATAAATGACACACGACGCGGACAAAATGCACCGACAAACGGCGGGTCCCACAAGCTGATATGGTTAGCGGCAATGATAGCACCGCCTTCTTTCGGGACGTTTTCTTGACCGTGTACTTCAGCACGATAAATAATTCTAAACATCGTAGGCAAAATGCCTTTTAAAAAACCATATAACATACTTATACCCTCTGTGTATAACTTAATATCGTTTGGATAACTTCTTCAATAGACAAAGATGTCGTATCTAGATAGATCGCATCTTCAGCTTGTACCAACGGCGCGATCTCGCGTTCCATATCCATACGGTCGCGTTCTGCGATCTCTTGTTCAAGTTCTTTGATATCGACTTTATACCCTTTAGCGATAAGCTCCAGATAACGACGATGTGCACGTTCTTCGATCGAAGCCGTCATAAATATTTTAAGTTCGGCATTCGGTAATACATTCGTCCCGATATCTCGACCGTCCATTACGATACCGCCTTCCTCTGCCATTTGGCGCTGCATCAAAAGAAGGCTGTGACGCACTGCCGGAATCTGCGCAACGGTCGGCACAAGAGCTGTTACCTCAGGCGTACGGATCGCATTCGTTACATCAATACCGTCTGCGAATACTTCCAAGTTACCATCTTCATACGTCATTTTAAGCTGTATCATCTGTGCAAGACGTCCGATCTCTTCCGTATCACGCGTATTCTCTTGAATTGCTTTCCACGCCACAACGCGGAACATTGCTCCCGTATCAACATAAACATAGCCAAGACGTTTGGCTACCTGCTTGGCAACCGTACTTTTGCCTGCACCTGCCGGTCCGTCTATCGCAAGAGCGATTCGTTGAGAACCAATACGTGTAAGATCTTGATAGAATGTCGGATAAGAAATGTCGGCACAATGTGCATCTTGTATTCTAACACCTTCAGCAGCCGTACCGGCAATCGCAAGTGCCATCGCAATACGATGGTCACCATACGAATCACAATCAGCCATATGAAGCGGCGCACCACCTGTGATGATCATACCATCAGGAAGTTCTTCGATCACAGCGCCCATTTTCCCAAACTCCGCACAGATCGCTTGGATTCGGTCCGTTTCTTTCACGCGAAGTTCGCCTGCACCTTTAATAACAGTCTTGCCTTCCGCGAACATAGCGGCAACAGCAAGAATGGGAATCTCATCAATAAGACGAGGAATATCTTCTTCACAAAGTGTGATGCCATGAAGCTGCGCAGAACGTACACGAAGGTCTGCTACAGGCTCTGCTCCGCTCATACGTTCATTTTCACAGGAGATATCAGCTCCCATCTCAATAAGTGCATCATAGATACCTGTGCGCGTCGGATTCATACCGACATTTTTCAGTACGATCTCGCTGTTTGGGCAGATAGAACCTGCTACCATCCAAAAAGCAGCCGAACTGATATCACCGGGCACTTCGATCGTCGCAGGTGCCGTTAATTCCGCAGGAATCTTACCGAGCGATACGCAAGTACCTTCGCGTTTGACTTCTACCCCAAACGTTTCAAGCATTTTTTCGGTATGATCACGCGAAATATACGGTTCGCTCACACTGACAGAAACTCCTGCACAAAGACCTGCCAACAGAATCGCTGACTTGACTTGTGCACTGGCAACAGGTGACTGATATGCGATCGCACTAAGCCCCCCGGACGGCATAACAGCCAACGGCAGATTGCGGTCATTAGCACGTGCACGAATCTGCGCCCCCATCTGCGTGAGCGGTGTAATAACGCGCCCCATCGGACGTTTCGAAAGCGAACTGTCACCCGAAAACACTGTAAAGAACGGTTGTGCTGCCATGATACCCATCATCAAACGAAGAGTCGTTCCCGAGTTGCCTGCATTGAGTACTTCGGTCGGCTCAACAAGTCCGCTGAGGCCGTTCCCTTTAACCGTTACCGTACCATCTCCACGCGTGATCGTAACGCCGAGTTTACGGAAACAATCAATCGTAGAAAGGCAGTCTTCTCCTTCCAAAAAGTTCGTGATCATCACTTCTGTATTCGATAAACCGGCAAACATGATACTGCGATGCGAGATCGATTTATCACCGGGAATCTCAATCACACCTGTTAAATTTTTTGCCGATTTGATAGTATGCCACTCTTGCATATTGATTCGTCCTTCCATTAAAGGTTATCTTATATAATTTCTCTGACAGATATTATTTTCCTGCCCATAATGGCAAAATGGTCGCCAGAATCTTTTCCAACAATGATCGTTCATCAATGCGCCCTTCAACCAGAGTAATTCCTTCCAACCGATCGACAAGCGACAATTCTTGACGAATATCATCATGTAGAAAAAGAAGCTGTACGACCACTAATAAAAACAACATTCCTTTACAAAGAAAAATCAAAATACGACTGTCAAATTCTTCTCGTCCATGTCTACCCATACGATCAGCTCCCTTAGCGATAGTATGAGCAAGAAGAGAATGATTTTATAACAATGATTCTGCCGCGGCTTTTCCCGCACTATATCCCGTCGAAAAAGCAGCCTGCAAATTGAATCCGCCCGTATATCCATCAATATCAAGCACTTCACCTGCAAAATACAGTCCATTTACAACCCGCGATGCCATCGTCTTGGGATTAACTTCTTTCGTCGAAACACCGCCCACCGTCACGATCGCCTCTGCCATCGGACGCGTTTTCGTAACGGTCATCTCCATATGCTTGATCGTATGTACAAGACGCAAGCGTTCTTCCTTCGTCACTTGATGGATCGGTTTTTCTTCATCAAGATATGCTAAGTCTATTACAACAGGGATCAATTTTTGCGGCAAAAGATCGTTGAGCGCATTTTTCATCTGTTTACGCAGATATTTTTCAAAATCACGTTGTACCCGTCTGTCGAGCTGTTCTTCCGATAACGCAGGTTTCAAGTCAAGCGAAAGAATGACTTCTTGTTTTTCTTCTAAACAAAGTGCGATCTTACGGCTCATCGACAGTACGATCGGACCCGATACACCAAAATGCGTGAACAACATTTCACCAAAATCAGAATCGATCTTTTTATCATTCACATACGCAGTAACACTGACATTGCGAAGCGACAAGCCCTGTAAGTCTTGTATCCAGTCTTCTTCTATTTCAAGCGGAACGAGCGACGGTGTAAGCGGTACGATCGTATGACCGACATCTTTTGCCATGCGATATCCATCACCGCTCGAACCAGTCCCCGGATACGATGCACCGCCTGTCGTTACGATAACGGCATCGGCTTCAAGTACCTCTCCCGAATCAAGACGCACACCTTGTACTGCACCATCAGCAATAACAAGAGATTTTACCTTCGTATCCGTCTGTATCCGCCCGCCCATCGCGATCACCATACGCTGAAGAGCGTTGACAACATCGATTGCTTGGTCACTGACAGGGAAAACACGTCCACCTCGTTCTACTTTCGTTTCAACACCGAATTCTTCCAGCAAACGAATAATATCCTCATTGAAAAATTGATAAAAAGCACTGTGAAGAAAGGCACCATTCCCCGGGATATTGGCAATACATCCTTTGATATCGGCATTATTCGTAATATTACAGCGACCTTTCCCTGTAATACGGATCTTCTTACCGACACCGTTCATCTTCTCCAACAATAATACTTCCGCGCCATATGATGCTGCCGAATATGCGGCGAGCATTCCTGCCGCGCCGCCACCGACTACAATAATCTTGCCCATCTCTTACTTCCTCGTTCTCTTCGGCTGGATCGTTTTTCTTGGTTTTCCTGTTTTAACAGGTTTCCCTGCCGTTTCAGCCGATTCATCATTTTTATCTTGACGAAGAAGATCCTTAAGCTCACGCAACTCTTCCTTCGTCAATTCGCGCGATTGACCACGGCGCAAGCCTTCCAAGGTCAAGTTTCCTACTTGCGTACGTTTCAGTTGGAGCACAGGATGTCCGATCGCTTCGCACATACGACGTACCTGACGATTACGTCCCTCATGGATCGTGATCTCTATCACTGTATAATCGCGCATCGGTTCATACTCCAATTTTTGTACAAGCGCAGGCGATGTCACACCGTCTTCTAATTCAACACCAACACGAAGCTTATCAAGTGCTTCTTCTGTTGCCATACCTTCAATACGAGCACGATACACCTTTTTCAGTTCATAACGCGGATGGATCATCTTGTTCGTCAAATGACCGTCATTCGTCAATACAAGCAGACCTTCCGTATTGTAGTCAAGACGACCAACAGGATACACGCGTTCTTTTACACGCGGAAGATAGTCGAGTACCGTCTTGCGACCACGTTCGTCTTTCGTCGTCGTAATAACACCTTTGGGTTTATAAAACAAAAGATAGACGGGGTTTTCTCTACGGATCAACTTCCCGTCTACCTTTACTTTATCTTTAGACGATACTTTGACACCCAATTCCGTAACGACCTGTTCATTTACTTTTACTTTTCCTGCCAAGATCAATTCTTCTGCCTGACGGCGCGAAGCAACTCCGGCTCTGCTAATTACTTTTTGTAATCTTTCTTCCTGCATCATGTTTCTCCATTTCTAGACTAATCTTGTTCCAATTCTCGAAAATCTGCCTGCACTTTGCACAACTTCACCACACGACCATCCTTCATCTTATGGTGACAACTCCCGCAAATCCCTTCACCGCAACACATAACAGCATTATTAGTAGCCGCCATAGGCAGATCTAATTCCATCTCATGTAATACCGATATTATACCACAATGCTGATTATCAGAACCGCAACTAGCAATAAAATCTATGCCTTTTTTTAATTTTTTTCGCATCAAGGGCATCCCGTCTTGGCGTAATGAAGATACTTCCCATACTTCTATCCCCATCTTGCGAAGTTCTTCACCAACAAATATCGTACCTACTTTTCCGCCCGCCAGAATCGCAGTGATCTGATTATCTCCCCGCACAAGTTCTCGCGCAACAGGAAGGAGCGTATCCTGCCCGATCCCGCCTGCAACAATAAGCACA
>JAFSAX010000062.1 GCA_017442105.1 Selenomonadales bacterium
ATCTTCTTCTGGGTAGCGCGTATGATCATGATGGGGCTTGCCTTCCAAAAAGAGATCCCGTTCCGCCATGTATTCATCCATGGTCTGGTACGCGACTCGCAAGGCCGTAAGATGAGTAAATCGCTCGGTAACGGTATCGATCCGCTCGACGTTATCAACCAGTACGGCACGGACGCACTTCGTTTCATGCTCATCACAGGCAATACGCCGGGTAATGATATGCGTTTCTATTGGGAACGTGTTGAATCGAGCCGTAACTTCGCAAACAAATTGTGGAATGCGTCGCGCTTCGTACAGATGAACCTCGGCGATTATCCTGCTGATTATCAGCCGAACGAAGAAAACTATACGCTCGCGGATCGTTGGATCCTCAGCCGCTATCAGAAAACGGCTCTCGATGTAACGAACAACCTTGAACGTTTCGAACTCGGTGAAGCAGGTCGTGCACTCTATGAATTTATCTGGAGCGAACTCTGTGACTGGTATATCGAGCTTTCCAAAGCACGCCTCTACGACAAAGAAAATGTAGAAGCACGCCGTACGGCACAGTATGTATTGTCGTCTGTATTGACCGAAACGCTCAAACTTCTCCATCCGTTCATGCCGTTCATCACGGAAGAGATCTGGCAGCACCTCCCGCATGAAGGTGTCAGCATCATGGTATCCCAGTGGCCGACGGATAAAGGCCTTATCAATGAAGAGGCAGAACGTGATATGACGCTCATCATGGATACGGTCAAAGCCATCCGTAACATGCGTGCCGAAGTCAACGCGGCACCGGGCAAAAAAAGCCCTGTTACGATCCAGACAGCGACGGAAGACGGCAAAGCTGTATTCGAAAACAACCTGCCGTACCTTCAGAAACTCGCTGCGGCAGAGCCTGTTACGGTAGAGCTTATCAGTGAAACAAAACCTGCCAATGCAATGACGGCTGTCGTCAGCGGTGCAGAAATCTATATGCCGCTTCTTGGTCTGATCGACGTAGAAAAAGAAACGGCACGTCTTGCAAAAGAGCTTGACACGCTTATCAAAGAAGTAGAACGTGCAGAGAAAAAACTGAGCAATCAGAACTTCGTAGCAAAAGCACCTGCCGATGTTATCGAAAAAGAACGCGCGAAACAGAAAGAATATATGGACAAACAGCAAGCAGTCAAAGAACGTCTTGAATACTTGCAGTCGCTTGCATAAGGAGAAGCGTATGAACACGTATTCGGAAGCTATCTGTTATTTGGAAAGCCTGAATCGTTTCGGTATCCGTCTGGGGCTCGTTCGCATTGAAGAGCTGCTTCGTCGTATGGGCGAGCCGCAGAATGAATATCGTACGATCCATGTAACGGGAACGAACGGAAAAGGCTCTACTACTGCTATGCTCAGCAGTATTCTCACTGCTTCCGGGAAGAAAACGGGGATGTATACATCCCCGCATCTTTCTTCTTATACCGAACGTATGAGAATCGGTGGTAAACCGATAGATGAGGCGAAGTTTGCCGAGGCGATATTCGTTGTCAAAGAAGTTGCCGAACAGATGGAAGCAGACGGTGCGGAGTATCCGACACAGTTCGAAGTACTGACAGCGGCGGCTTTTTGGGTGTTCGCCGAAGAAGGTGTAGACTATGCGGTCATCGAAGTCGGATTGGGCGGACTGCTGGACTCGACAAATGTCATTGTACCCGAGCTGTCTATCATCACGAGCATTGCTGTTGACCATGCGGAAAAATGCGGCGATTCGCTTAGCGGTATCGCAGAGCATAAGGCAGGCATCATCAAAGAAGGAGTGCCTGTTTTTGTATATGC
The DNA here is from genome assembly GCA_017442105.1 of Selenomonadales bacterium. Lineage (NCBI taxonomy): Bacteria > Bacillati > Bacillota > Negativicutes > Selenomonadales > Selenomonadales bacterium. The sequence goes on from JAFSAX010000062.1 coordinate 1,795, forward strand.
GGACGGTGAACCGCTCAATATCGTAGAGAAGACAGCACAAGCAAAACGTGCAGAACTTTATCTTGGTAGCAGAGATTTTTCGGCAGTAAGTTGTGGCGTGGAAGGCGGTATGCGTCGTTTCATTTTTAGACAAGGCGATACGGAAGAGATGTATCAGCTTCGTCTTTTGGGTTCGTATCAAGTAGACAACGCTTCTATCGCAGTTGCCGCGGCGAAGTATCTCGGCATTGATAAGAACAGCATCGCATGCGGTCTTTTTGATGTTGTATGGCCTTGCCGATTGGAGATATTGTCCGAGGCGCCGACGATCCTTTTGGATGGTGCGCATAATCTTGCGGGCGTGACTGCCCTTCGGAGCAGTCTTGATGAGCTGTTCCCCGATCAAAAGATATTGTTCCTGCTCGGCATCTTGCAGGACAAAGATGTAAAAGGAATGGCAGAAGTGCTCGTTCGCGAATGTGACGATGTCGTTGTTACATGGCCGCTCTCGGAACGTGCTGCGTCGCCCGAAACGGTAGCGCAGTATATTAGCGCATCGCACGTTGAAACAGTAGAACGCATTGAAGATGGTATCGAGCGCGTAAAGGCATTAGCGAATGATGATTCTGTCATCTGCATTGCCGGCTCGTTCTATCTCGTGGGCAGAGCGCGGGAAGTGCTCACAGAAGGAAAATGAGAAATAA
>JAFSAX010000063.1 GCA_017442105.1 Selenomonadales bacterium
CTGGAAAGCTGATAAAGAACCGTATTCCGACAAGGATACGGTTCTTTTTTTGTTGTACCGCCCCTCTTCTACCGCAAGGCAAAAAGACTACCCGTAAGGGTAGTCTTTTTTTCATCAATGTATCGGTATGACGCGTTTCGTATGGAAGGCGTAGAGATAGCTGTTCGTAACAGGTATGCCCGTGAGCTGTTCGACAGCACGCCGATAGAGGGATATCTGAACGCGGTAGCGATCCTTGAGCGTTTCGGCATCTGCGAATCGGTCTGTTTTGTAGTCGATCAGTGTCCAGCCTGTGTCTGTCATAAAGAGAGCATCGACGACACCTTGTACAAAGATGGTTTCTTCGTCGTCTGCTTCGGGATAGTATTCCTTCGCAGGAATGAGGATGCCGAACGGCAGTTCGCGGCGAACGTCTTTCGATTCGCGCATACGTTTGCCGAGCGGAAGTGCGAAGAATCTTGCGATGGCATGACAGTCGACTTCTTTTGCAAGGTCGGCAGGTATCAGCTCTCTCTGGGCGAGTGCATCGACTTGGCTTTTGATACTGCCCTCTGTGAGGTCACCGTCCATATCGATCATCTGCATGATGGTGTGCATCATCGTACCATATTCGGCCGCATCGAGCCGTTTTTTCGTCTGAAGGAAACGAGGCTTCTCATACGAGTCGGCTTGCTTTTCAAACGGTACCGTCGCTTGTTCTTCATGTTCGGCGAATCTTCGTTTGATCTCGGTGACGGACAGCTTCGCAGGGAGGTTGACGGCAGTCTTGTTCGGATACTGCCAGAGGAGGCGTTCGTTTATGTCTGTCATATCATCACCGATGTCAACGGCTTCCATGTGTTTGATACGTTTAATAAGCTCTGTCTGTTCGGCTTTGCCTGCTTCTTCCTTTGCGAGGCAGACATGGTGATAATCTATCTGCCACAGAGCTTCGGAATCACGGTACGTCATCTCCGTTTCCATCACTTCACAGCGCAGTTCAAAGCCTGCTTCATGTTTCGCCAAGACGGGCGCGAGCCAGTCGAGCCACGAGCGTGCGCCGACGATGACGGAGTCCGAGAGTTCGTCGCGCCGTGCAAGGAGCGTCCATTTTTCGCGCATCGCTTCGATGTCTTTCGTCGAGCCGACCATGACGAGCTTTTCTCTGGCGCGTGTCATGGCGACATAGAGGACGCGCAGTTCTTCGGCATGGTTTTCCGATACGATCTGCTGTGCAATGGCGAGCCTAGCAAGCGTCGGGTAGCGGTAGCGGTCTTCTGCCATGACGCGGTACGGGCCGACACCGAGCGACTTATGCAGAAGGATCGGTTTTTGCATATCCTGCGTGTTGAATTGTTTGCCGATGTTGGCAAGGATAACGACGGGGAATTCGAGGCCTTTGCTCTTGTGTACGCTCATGATGCGAACGGTGTCTTCGTTTTCTCCGCCGCCGTCTTTGGCCGCGCCGAGATCTTCATCGTTTTCGAGCATCTTGTCGATGAAGCGGAGGAAGCGGAACAGTCCGCAGGCGTCTGTTTCTTCGAACGCTTTGGCACGATCGTAGAGCATCTCGAGGTTGGCTTGGCGCACAGTACCGCTTGCCATTGCTCCCACGTAGTCGTAGTAGCCTGTATCTTGGTACAGCTGCCATATCAGCTCGGGCACGCTTCGAGAGCGCGCAAGCGTACGCCATCTGTCGAGCTGCGATAAAAATGCGGCCGCTTTTTTCATCGTTTCCGCACTTGCGTTGAGCGCATCATAGAGATCTCCTTCACCCGCAAGACGCACGTTCGTCAATTCTTCTTCCGTCATGCCGACGATCGCCGAACGCAGTACAGCCGCAAGCGGGATATCCTGATGCGGATTATCGATGATATTCAGGAGCGACAAAAAGACGCGTATTTCGGACGATTCGAAGTATCCCGAGTCGTCTTCGGCATAACCGCTCACACCGCGCACACGGAGGGCATCTAAGAGGATACCGCTCGCGCGTTTGACCGATCGCAGGAGGATCACGATATCGCGTTTGGCAAGCGGACGATAATCTTTAAGCCCTTTGTCATAGACGACTTTGCCTTGCACGAGGAGGCCCGCAATATAGTCGGCGATCCAGACGGCTTCGCGTTCGACTGCCGAAAGACCGTCACCGCTGTCCTCGCCGTGCGACAGGATATGACATTCTGCGGTATTGTCGAACGAGCGCGGATGCGGCGGATAGACAAGACCTTCGTTGAGTCGTTCTGCCTCTCCGTAGCCGATCTCGGTGACGTGTTCGCGCATGAGCGAGCCGAACACATCGTTGACAGCCGAAAGCACGCCGACGCGCGAACGGAAGTTCTGCGACAAGTCGATGCGATGATTGTATCGTTCGCTCGGATAGCGATGGTACTTATCAAGGAACAGCTCAGGCTCTGCCAGACGGAAGCGGTAGATGCTCTGCTTGACATCGCCGACGAAAAAGAGGTTCGGCTTTTCGGGATTGGCAAGCATCTGCACGATGGCTTCCTGCACGCCATTCGTGTCTTGGTATTCGTCTACCATGATCTCGGCATACGTTTTCTGCAGCGTACGCGCGATATCGGACGGACGGATATCACCGTTTTCGTCTTCTTCGGAAAGGAGCGCAAGGCAGTAATGCTCAAGGTCATTGAAGTCAAGCACACCGTGTTCCGCTTTGACGGCGCGGTATTCTTCGGCATACGCGATCGTCAACTCGCCGAGTGCTTTCATCAGCGGTACGGTCGCACGCATATCTTCGGCGAACTGTTCTGCCGTCGCGAAGAAATACGCGCCTGCGACATTCTCGACGACCTTTTTCCACTTGTCACGCATATCCTTGAGTATCTTTTTCAGCTCATCGTTTTCCCATTTTTTCGATGGCCAGCGAACAAACTCTATGCTGTTGACGACAGCGACCATCTCGTTCCACGTACCGCCCTGTGCGACGGTTGCCGCATGGTCGAGCTGTGTGCTGTCCGAGAGGAGTGCTTCGGCATACGGCTTGGCTTCGTCGCCAAAGCCGTCTATCATGGCGACGGCTTCTTTCGCAAGCAGCGAGGCACCGACGAGATCGATGGCGATGCGCCGCTTTAAGATATCTGCCCAGCACGTGTCGTCAATGTCCATAGCGTCGAGCGGGTCGCCGAGTGTGGACAGCCATTTTTTCTGCCACGGCTGACTGCACGAGAAGTGATACAGCTGTGAAATGAGAGCGGCAAGCGGATCGTCGCTGTCATCTCCGCTGTACGCATCGACGAGCGCGAGGAAATCCGCGTCCTGTTCTTCGTATTTATGTAAAAGAAGCCGCTCCATCGCATCTTGTTCCATGAGGAGAAGCTCCGTCTGCTGTGCAACGCGGAACTTCGGGTCGATGGGAAGAAGATGGATGTATCGCCTGATGAGCGATTGGCAAAAGGCGTGCATCGTCGAGATAGATGCCGACGGCAGAAGGAGCAGTTGGCGGCGGAGACGCTGTCCGTTCTCCTTTTGTGCCGCTTCTCTGAGCGCCGAGCCGATACGTTCGCGCATCTCGGAAGCGGCCGCGTTCGTGAACGTCACGACGAGCAGGCGGTCGATCGTGATGGGATCATACTCGTCCGTCAGTCGGCGAATGATACGCTCAACGAGAACACTCGTCTTGCCCGAACCTGCCGCGGCGGCAACGAGGATATTCTTCCCGCGCGTTTTAATTGCTTCCAGTTGTTTTGCTGACCACGCCATATTCCGCACCTCCTTCGGCTATCATTCTCTCGAGCGCATCTTCGTCGCTCATCTTGTCGAACGTCGTCTTTTGATTCTCTGCCAGCGTTTCGTCGAACTGGCAGAACGATCTATACGCACAGAACGCGCACGCATCTTTGCCATCGTACGTGACGGGACGAATGGCGATGTAACCGTCCAAGATATCTTCGCCCGTCTGACGAAGCATCTGTGCCGTATATCGGCGAAGCACGTCGAACTCTCGCTCCGTTTTCAGGTACGGCAGAGAGTTCTTGTGAAAATCGCCGTCTTTTTTCAGATTGATACAAATAAAAGTCGAGCTGCCGCCGAGCGTCGTATCGAGGCGTTCCAGCACCTCTTTTTCCTTGAGGAGCCAGCCCGGCATACGCTGTGCCTTACTGATCTCTTTCATCGCTTCTTCTGCTGTGATACGTTTCTGCGCAGTGATGAACGGTTGCTTGAGGTAGTAATAGAGCACGCCCGCAGGCATCATCTCGTCTTCACCCGTTTCGATCGCTTCGAGTGCCATAAGATACGTCAAGAGCTGCAATCTGAGACCGTAATACACTTCGGGCATCGTCAGATGAACGCGCCCCGACTTGTAATCGATAACGAGGAAATAGCGTTTTCCGTCTTTGGCAAACGAATCGATGCGGTCGATCTGTCCGACGACGGCAAGCTCCGTTCCGTCGGAGAGCTTCCATTGGAGCGGCGGCATACTGCCCTTGCCAAAGCCGAATGCTTCTTCGTATGCGTACGGTTTGAAATAAGAATCTCTGCCGAATTCGCAGAGCCGCTCTGCCGCCTTGACGATCGTTCTCTCCAAGCGACCGAGGAGCGCACGCTTTTGCGCATTCGAAAGGAGTATCTCGCTTGCCAGCTTCGGTGCCAATTCCGCTACGATATCTTGGGCAAGCGTCTTACGTTCCTCTGTCGTCCATACGCCCCAATCGTCTTTTTCTTTCGTCCGTTCGCCGAATACTTTCAGCGCGGCATGATAAAATTCACCCAGATCGGGTGGTTTTAAGCGGAATACATCACGCTCTTTCAGCTTAAGGCCGTAACGGGCAAAATGGCTGAACGGGCATTGGCGGAATCGCTCGAACCGCGTGACACTGCCGTAGAGCCTGCCCTTGCGGCGATACAGCCTGCCTGCCACGTCCTGCGGGAGCGGCAGCGCGCGGTTGAGGTGGAAAAGACCTGCCAGCGACCGTGCCAACAGCGGTCTTAGCTCCTCGTTCTGTCTTGCCCATTCGTAGATGCGTGCCCATACGGGGCTGAGCACTTCACCGCGTTTTTGACTGCGGAGCACATTGCCGAGCGCGCCGAGTGCTTGCCGCGGATGCGCCAAGAGCGAGATATCTTCCATCTCTGCCGACGGCGGTCTGTACAGTGTGGTGTTCGTTTTCGTCATGCGACAGAGCCGCATGATGAGCGGTGACGGCTGTATGCCTTTGCCTTCGCTGTCTGCAAGCGGATAGCTGATATAGAGCCGTTTTTTCGCGCGCGTGAAGAGCTGATACGCAAGAAACTGCTCATCGAGCGCATCGGCGGCCGTCCCCGGTGCCAAGTCGACACCGAGCGCGAGCATCTTCGCACGGTCGTCATCGTTGAGAAGGCCTTCATTTCCGCCTCGCCGCGGAAGGACACCGTCCGAAGCACCGACGAGGAAGATGATAGGCAGATTTTCGGCATTGTTCTGCTCCATCGAGCCGATAACGACACGGTCAAGTCCCTGCGGGATCAGGCTGAATTCCATCGCGGCCAGACCGCTTTCGATGAGTGCGTAGAGTTCTCGTACGCGCACCGTATCACTGCCGCCGACTTCGGCAAGCTGTTCGAGGAGCGCGATCGTCTGTTTCCACACCTGCATCTCCTGCGCGGCAGTCGTCAGATCGCCGCCCGCCTCCGCTTCGTCTGCCCATGCAGACAATTTCTGCGGCACTTCGAGCTCTTCTAAGAAATAATACAGCTCGGTGATATACGCTTCGACCGTCTTGGCTTTTTTGAGCGCATCAGCCAGCTTTTTGAGCGGTGTGACGGCACGTATACGGCTGTCGTTGATGGCGGTAAGGTATTCTTCCGCTTCGTCTTCTTCGCAGTCGTCGTCAAGAAGCATACGTCTGCGGAATGTCCACGGTTCTTCCTGTGTCCAGTACGAACCGCGGATACCGAACTGAAGCACATAGTTCTCCAGTCGGTCGACTTCTTCGCGCGTCAGTTGGAAAAATTCCGTTTTGAGCGCACGAAATACGGATTCGTAGTTCCACGTGCGCACCGCATCGAGCGAAGCACGAATAAGCTCCGCAAGCGGATGATGGATAGCACGTCTTTTTTGTTCCGAAAAATACGGGATATCATATCGTTCAAAGACCTTCGGCAAGAGGTCGCGGTATCCGTCGGTTCTCGTCAATACAGCGATGTCGCGATACCGATGCCCCTCTTCTCGGCAAAGGCGCACGATCTCGCAGGCGACCATCTCGGCCTCCTGCCGTGCGGTAACGGCTTCTCTCACGACAAGTCCGTCCCGTGTACCGTCAAACGGTACTGCCGCATGAGCGAAGAACCGACGTTCGATATACGCACCGACTTCGTTCTCCGTCAGTCGATACTGCTCGGTAAGCTCCGTTTCGCGCACGTCGGTATCACATTCTTTGGCAAGCGCGAGGAGCGTTCTGCGCGTTTCCCATTGACGACAGAAAAGGTCTGTTTCGTCGCGTCTGTCTGCGCTCTTCGTGTCACCCAGACAAAGCGTGACGGTGATATCAACGCCTGCCATGAGCATCGCACGCAGGACGGTCACCTCGAGCGGGTTGAACCAGCGGAAGCCGTCTATCCAGACACGCGCACCGCGAAACATCTGTGCCGACGGAATCTTCTCGGCAAGGAGAAGGAGCGCGTCGCCCGAATCGGTATACGCCTCTTCCATCGCTGTTTGGAATTCGCCGTAGAGTGATGCGATGTCGGAAAGCTTTGCCCCAAGCTCCGTACCTTTCAGATCGGCTGCGGCATCAGAGAGTACGCTCGGCGCAATGTTGTACGAGCGAAATTCTTTTACGAGCGAGAGCATCACATCGGCGAAATTCGGCTGACGCGCCGCTCTGCCGAGTTTTAAGAGCTCGTCTTGTTTTTGATGCAAAAAGCGCATCAGAAGTATCTTTTTCCCAAGCTCCGAGATGTGCGGCCTGAGCGCACCGCCTTCGGCGCGCAGGACTTGGTGTGCCAGTCGCTTAAAGCCGAAGATGAACGCACGCACGTATCCGCCCGCCATCTCGGCAAGTCGCCGCTCTGCCATGAACGTGGCATGCTCGGGCAGTATCAGGATGAGCGGAGCACCGCTCGGGTCGTCTTTGATATGTGCTGTGATCTCATCGAGGCAAAAACGACTTTTTCCGCTGCCGCTTCTGCCCGATACGATATGAAGGCTCATGTTCTCCCTCCTATCCGATACGGAAGACTGCCGTACTTCCTTTATTCGTCTGCAAGACCTCGAGCCTTGCGTCTATTCGTTCTTTCAGTTCGGGCACGTGCGAGATGATGCCGACAAGACGACCGCCCTGCTGGAGATCGAGGAGCGTCTTGATGGCAAAATCGAGCATCTCGGGATCGAGCGTGCCGAATCCTTCGTCGATGAGCATCGTATCCAGACGGATACCGCCCGAGTACGATTGGACGACGTCCGCCAGACCGAGCGCAAGTGCCAGCGATGCCAAAAAGCTCTCGCCGCCGCTCAAGGTGCCGACAGGTCGTGCCATACCCGTATAGTTATCGAATACCTCAAGTTCCAGCCCGCCCGCCGCATTCTTGCGTGCGCGCTCGTCCGTCCGCTGAAGCGTATAACGGCGACGGCTCATCTTAAGAAGCCGTGCGCTTGCCACTTCGGCGACTTCCGTCAACAGCTCGCTCAAAACGAATCGCTGGAACGTCAGTTTTTTCTCATTGTCACCGCCCGAGACCTGCGCGAGCTTGCCGATGACGCGATACCCTTCCTGCAGATCGTCGATGCGACTCGCGCAGTCGGCGATCTTCTTCCGGTTTTTCTCCTGCTGTTCGATCGCATTCTTCTTCGTCTGCCATTCTTTGACTGCATCGAGGTGCACTTTCTCGGCGATGGTCTTCGCTTCGGTCAGCGCATCGAGCGCAGGCATCGTCAGCCCTTCTGTCGCCGTTTTTGCTCTTGTCAGACGGTCACGCGATTTCGCGACCTCCTCGTCGATGCGTTTTAAGCTCGCTTCCGTATCAGCAAGCCATCGTTCGGTACGCGACGATGCCAAGACAGCTTCACGGCTGTCGAACCCAAGCACAGTTGCATCAGAAAGGAACGCTATCAGCAGGTCTTGGCATTTCTTCTGCTGTTCGAGGAATGCCATTTTGCCCTGTTCTGCATCGGCTTTGGCTTTCACGAGTGCATCGGTCGCCGTTCTCTGACGCGCTTCTGCGTTCTTCCACGCATCATCGAGTTGTTTTATCTTCTTGTCGGCTTCGCGTTTCGCCTGATCGAGTGCGCCGTCCTTCATCAATTCGGCAGGGACTTGGCTTTTGCGTTCTTCGACGATAGCCTCTGCGCTCCGATATTTTTCGCTGGCTTTTTGATACGCCGTTCTCGCCTTCTCGAACGCTTCCTGCGTTTCTTTCAATACTGCCTCGCCCTTTTCGATGCGCGCCTTGAGATTCTGCGCTTCTTCGCTTGCACGCTGTGCTTCTTCGGCTTTTTTTATCGCCGTTTTCGTTTTGTCTGTCAGCGTTTTCGCATCGTCGGCAATGTCGCCGAGAAGCGCGAGCAGTTCTTCTTTTTTCTTCGCGCGGGCTTCTTGGTGTGCCGTAAGCGCAGCAAGCGATACATTCTCTTTCGCATGATGCGCACGCAAATTCTCTGCCTTCGCTTTCGCTTCCTTGCATGCCTCTTCGCTCGGTGCCTCTCCGCTCGGTGCAAGGCGCGGATGATGCGTCGAACCGCAGACAGGGCAAGGCGCACCGTCTGTAAGCGACTGCGCAAGGACACCTGCCTGCGCTTTCTGCCGTGTAAGCTCGAGTTCGGCGGCTATCGTTTCCGCCCGCTTCGCTTCTTCATCGGCAAGGCGAACGTCTTTTTCTTTTTGCACACGTTTTTTCTCTTCCGTTTCGATCTCTCCGAGGAGCTTATCGACATCTTGGCGCGTTTTGAGCAGTGCGGTGAGCCGTTCTTTCGCCTGTATCAGCTTCGCCGACTCTTGTGCGAGAGCCAGTTTTTCTTCGCGCAGTTTGCGGAAGTTGTCGAGTGCTTCCGTATATGTTTTGCACTTCTGCTCTTGGGTCATCATCTCTTTTTCGGCAGTCGTCATCGCGCTCTGCATGGCGAGATAATCCTTCTGCGCGTCTGCCAGCTGGCGGACGACCTCCGTTTTTTTATCAAGGTCGGTGCGCACATCACGCGCCTGTTGTCTGTCGCCTTCACGCGCCTTTTCTGCTTGATAAAGACGCTCTGCCTCTGCTTGCTCTGCCTGCGCACGAACAAGCACAGTTTCCTGCTCGGTGACTGCTGTTTCCTTCGTGCGAAGACCATTCTCTTCCCGTTTCAGATACGATTCGGCAGTCGCCAGCTTCTGCGCACGCATCGCCGCCATCAACTCTTCGCGGAGCGGGCGCGATGTTATTTCGGCTTCTCTCGCCTGTTTTTCCGCTTCGGTCGCCTCGCTTAGATCGGCGAACAGCTTACTGATCCGATTGCCTTCCGTCAGAAGTGCTTCTGCCTGTTCTTTCGCAGTCAGTCGCTCGGCAACAAGTGCGGTAAGGGCCGCCTCTTCGCGTTTCAGTTCATCTATCATCGCCAGAAGCGCCTCTTCGCTCTCGGCACCGCTCGCTTCCAAGATGAGCCTGCGTTCCTGTTCTATCTCATGGAACGCGTCGCGTACACTGCGAGCCTTCTCTTTCAATTTTTGTTCTATCATCTCATACAGTTCCGTGCGGAACAGCGTCTGCATGATGGCCTGTCGTTCTACAGAGCCTGCCATGAGGAGCTTACGAAACTCGCCCTGCGGCAGGAGCACGACTTGCCGAAACTGACTGCACTCGAAGCCGAGTTTTGCGATGACTTCTTCGGTCACGTTTCTCGCACCGCTTGCGACGACCTTCTCGCCGTCTTCTTCGATGCGCCACAGCGTCGCCTGCGGTTTCTCGAACTTCGTACCCGTTCCGCGCACTTTCGCGATCTCCTGTTCGGGAGAGCGTTCTACGCGGTATACATCTTCTTTCACCGCGAAGGTAAAATCGACATACGTGCGTATCTTTTCATCGGCAAAATCGCTTCGTACCGTTTTGGCCGCACGCATCTCTCCGCTCGTTTCGCCGTACAGCGCGAAGCATATCGCATCGAGGATCGTCGTCTTGCCCGAGCCTGTCGGCCCGTGGATAAGGAAGAACGAACGCCCTCCGAGCTCACCGAAATCAAGGTCTGTCCGCTCGCGATATGCGCCGAATGCCTGCATCGTCAATCGAAGTGGTTTCATGCTTTCACCTCCCGCTGCGTTTCATTGACTTCATCTATCGTTTCGTTTAAACATCGTTTCTGTTCGTTCGTCATCTTATCACCCGTCATCGCTTCAAAAAAGACGGCGAACCTTTCTGCTTCTGTCATCTTCGGTCGCTTGACAGTCGTCGTATCCATCATCTCGCGCGGTGCGAAATATGCCCTCTCCAACTGCAGAAGATGCGGGAACTTCTTCTCGAGTCTGCCTTTGGCATCGAGGATCGGGTCTTGGTCGAGAAGCTTGACAGCGATATAATCGTCCGACCCCTCGCCTCTCATCAGCTCCTCGAACGTCCCTTCTACGATACGCATATCACGCTTCGGCGTAAACGATACCATCTCCGTCCGCACCGAACCGTCGGCCGCCAGCTCGACGAGCTGAACGCCTTTTTTCTGACCTGCCTCAGAGAACGAATATTTCATCAGCGAACCGCTGTATCTGACCGTATCACTGCCTGCCTTCTGCGGACCGTGCAGATGGCCGAGTGCCGTATAGCAAAACGGCTCGAACAGCTTCGGCGAGATACTGCCCGTCCCGCCGACGGACAGCGGTCGCTCCGACTCGCACTCCTCACCGCCCGCGATGAACGCATGTGCGACCGCTACCGTACGCGCACTTTTCGGCACGTGCGGCATCATCGCATCCATCATGCACCGCATCGCCATCTCATGACCGAACACCTCATCTGTGCCGTATACCGCACGAACGAGCGACGGCTCCGCATAGACGAGCGGCAAAAACGCCACATCGCCGTACTCGTCGGAAAGCACGAGCGGACGCGCATCAGGCGACGGCACACCGTAGACATAGAGCCCTGCTTTCGTCAGAAGACGACTGCCGAAATGCAGTCTGTCGGCACTGTCATGGTTACCTGCTATCATAATGGTCGGCACACGATAGTCGAGCAGGATCTTCGACAGCGTATCGTCGAGCAGCGCGACCGCATCGGTCGGCGGTACGGCACGATCATAGATATCACCCGCTATCACGAGCGCATCGGGCTTCGTATCTTTTACATAATCGCAAAACTGCTCTAAGATAAACGACTGATCGTTCGTCAAATGGACACCATGAAAATACCGTCCCAAATGCCAATCCGATGTATGTATCAATCGCACAATCATCATCTCCCATCTCTACGGAAACGGTTTCGTTTCCGCTTACCAAAATACCTTCTATCAAAACAAAAAATCATCTATCAGGTAAAAAGACCTTCTCCCTGATCGAGAGAAGGCCTCCTCTTTATTCAACCGTAACATTGCGCACACCGCGCAGATTATAAAATGTCTTGCGAAGGATCATTGACCGATCGCGACCGCCTCGCATCGAAATGAGGAACGTCACGTTGAGCTCCTCACCGCCCTCGACTTCATCGACGATGATATCATTGATATCGGCAGAGAGCAGCCGAAGCGTCTGACACATTTCTTCTATCTTACTGCGGTCGTTTACAAGCGTGATAACGACTTTGAGGCGCGACCGCGCTTTGAGCCGTTTTTCGAGCTGATACAAAAGCGACAGCGTGGCAAACGCCAGGATCGTCGCTAAGATCGCACCCGAATAGTAACCGAACCCGACTGCAAGTCCGATCGCCGATACGACCCAGATGCTTGCCGCCGTCGTCAGCCCCGTAACGAGCGGGCCTTCCTTCATGATCGTACCCGCACCGAGGAAACCGATACCGCTGATGACCTGTGCCGCCAAACGAGCAGGGTCGGCATTCGTCTGCCCTTCTACCGTATAATAGACATTGACTGACAAGATCATGATCATACACGAACCCATACAGACAAGCACGTGCGTCCTGAGCCCTGCCGCCTTATTAGATGCCTGCCGCTCATAGCCGACAAGCCCGCCAAGTAAGATCGATAACAACAGCCTTATGGCTGTATCCACATCTGAGATCATCATATTCCTCCTTCTCTCTCTTCTATGGAGGACATATCATCGGTCTGCGCTCAGCCCCACAAATCCTTATTGCTCGTGCTGACCGCCGTAATACCGTTACCAAACGCCATCTGCACATCATCAGCCGTCTGGATAAGACCACCGCCGAATACTGCCAGCTTCGTTTCTTTTTTGATACGCTCGATCGTAAATGCAGGTACAACACCCGGCAATACCTCGATAATATCCGGTTTGTATTTCACTGCCAGATTGATACCCGTACGAAGCGATTCCGAATCCATCAAGAAGAGTCGTTGTATAGCGATCATGCCGCTGTCACGAATGACATGGCACAAATATGCTTTCGTTGTAATAAGACCTGCGATGCCCATCTGCGACAAGAAGCGGATACCCACTTCGTCCTTACCGACACCTGCAATAAAATCAAGATGCACGAACAAACCCTTGCCTACCGCAGCTGCCTCCTTCACCATCTCGGGAAGCGATAAGATATCACCGAACAGAACCAACACGATCGGCGAATTGCTCTTGAGCGCTTGACGGAACTGATCCGCATTGCGCACCGACGGAATAATAGAATTGCTCTGCTCTGTTTTTAACTGTTTGATAAACGATTCAATATTGCTGTTCATATTTTCTCCCTCTCTCTTTTGCTTGGACAGCTTCTTTATATAAATGTAACAATATTCTGTCTCTTACAGATTATTATACAATTTTCTTCAACCTTAGACAATCTTATTTTGATCCTTCACAGAAAAAGGTTACGTTATTGCTTGCGCCTGCAAAATCGGTGTGGTATGATATGTGCGGCAATGATCGATGGTAGCCTTGTGCACTATACGATACACGCCATGTCTATCATAACTGTATATCAAGCGCATCATATCTGCTTGGATCTGCGGACCGAGACGGCTGACGACGTGCTTATTTGCCTATTATGCGAACATTTCGCGATAGGTCTGTTTGCATATGCCTCTCGACAGATTCGAGGGGCGTTTTTTGTTGGGAGGTTTTTGGTATGTGTTCGATACGTATTGCCATCATTGGTGCAGGCAAAGTCGGAACCGTGTTGGCTCGTCTACTGACTGAAAAAGGATATTCTGTCACGGAGGTGATGAGCCGTTCTTCGGATTCAGCAACGCGCCTTGCCACGTTGATCGGCGCACGCATGGTAACGGATGCACGCAACTTGACGGCAGACGTGATCCTCGTCACCGTCAGCGACCGCGCCATCGGTGATATCGCATCGTCACTCGCTGTGCCTCTGTTCAAAGGACGCATCGTACTCCATACGAGTGGCTCAATGGGGCGCGAGGTGCTGTTTCCCGCGGCCGAAGCAGGCCTTCATACAGGCAGTATCCATCCGCTCTTTTCGTTTGCACGGTACGACTTATCGGCAGATGACCTCTGTGGCACCTATTATGCCGTTGACGGAGACGAGATCGCTCTGCCTGTTGCCATGGAACTTGCTCACGCGCTCGGCGGACAACCGTTTCACCTGTCTGCCGACAAACGCGCACTGTATCATGCAGGGGCAGTCGTCGCATCAAACTATCTCGTGACGCTTCTCACGGTAGCCGCTCGTCAGTTATCGTTGTGCGGTCTGACAGAAGACGATGCGCTTCGCGCACTCATGCCACTTGCGGTCGGCACACTCAACAATCTGTCTGCCGTCGGCAAGAACGCTCTGACAGGCCCAATTGTACGCGGTGATATACCTACGATAGACAAACATCTTCATACGCTCGGCGAGAACTGCCCCGATACGCTCGCGCTCTATCGACTGCTCGGTACAACGACTGCCGATATGGCAACGGCGAACGGACAGCTTTTACCCGAGACCAAGACCATCATTCATCAACTGTTACGGAGGGATATCCATTGAACAAACACATTTCCAAATTGGCGATCGCCGAGAAAAAAATGAGCGGGACTCCCATCACGATGCTGACAGCCTACGATTACTCGATGGCAAAATTGCTCGATGAAAACGAGATCGATATGCTCCTCGTCGGTGATTCGCTCGGCAATGTGATGCTCGGCTACGAGTCCACCTTGCCCGTCACGATGGAGGACATGATCCATCATACAAAGATCGTTGCACGCGGTGCCCGTCATGCCATGGTCGTCGCCGATATGCCGTTCTTGTCGTACCAAGTATCGATCGAAGAAGCGGTAAGAAACGCAGGCCGACTGATGAAAGAGGGCAGAGCCCACGCCGTCAAACTTGAAGGCGGCAGTGAGATGGCAGATACCGTACGCGCCATCTGCCGCGCAGGCATTCCCGTCGTCGGTCATATCGGACTGACACCGCAATCGATCCACCAACTGGGTGGATTCAAAGTACAAGGCAAAGAATCATCTGCCGCCCAAAAACTCCTCGATGATGCCAAAGCACTCGAAGAAGCGGGCGCGTTCGTCATCGTGCTCGAATGTGTCCCGTCCAAGCTCGCTGCCAAAGTGACTGCTTCTCTGACAAAAGCCGCGACCATCGGCATCGGCGCGGGATCAGACTGTGACGGACAAGTACTCGTCATCAACGACTTACTCGGTATGAACAAAGATTTCAAACCCAAATTCGTCAAACGGTTCGCCGATCTTCACACACTCATCTCTTCCGCCGTCCAAGACTACAAACGAGAAGTCGAAACACGCTCCTTCCCTGCTCCCGAACACGGTTTTGCCATCGCAGACGATGTGCTCGAAAAGTTGTACTGAGGAGGTTCTGATATGCATCTATTCCATACGATACAAGACGTACGTGACTATGTCCGTACCCAAAAATCCCTCGGCAAATCGATCGCACTCGTTCCGACGATGGGCGCACTCCACGAAGGCCACCTGACGCTCGTACGCACCGCGAAAAACCAATGTGACATCGTCATTGTCAGCGTATTCGTCAACCCGACACAGTTCGGTCCGAACGAAGATTACGACGCGTATCCGCGCACGCTCGAAGCAGACTGCATGAACGCAGAAAAAGCAGGCGCATCGGCCATATTCGCACCGAGCCCGGCCGAGATGTACCCCGACGGCTTCGCTACGACCGTAAACGTCAGCGGCATCACCGACCTCCTCTGCGGCGCACAGCGACCGGGACACTTCGCGGGTGTCGCACTCGTCGTGACGAAGCTCTTTAACATTATTCAGCCCGACCGCGCTTTCTTCGGACAAAAAGATGCCCAACAAGTCCTCGTCATCCGTCGATTCACACATGACCTCAACATCCCTGTCGAGATCATCTCCGTCCCGATCGTCCGCGACGAAAACGGTCTTGCGCTCTCCTCGCGCAACCAATACCTCTCTGCAAAAGAAAAGTCGGCCGCACTCGTCCTCTCGCGTAGTCTTAAGGCAGCAGAAGAAGCCGTCCGCCAGGGTGAAGTACGTACAAACGTCCTCACCGACCTCGTCGTTCGTACCATCGAAGCTGAACCACTCGCCACGATTGACTACGTCCATATCTATGCATATCCGTCACTTGACGTGACAGACACCATCGAGCCGAGCGCACTTCTCGCACTCGCCGTTCGTATCGGCACCACACGTCTTATTGACAACACTATCTTGGAGGTATCCACATGTTCGTAGAAGCACTCAAATCCAAAATTCATTGCGCCACCGTCACCGAAGCCAACCTCAACTACATGGGCAGTATCACCATAGACGAAAACCTCCTCGATGCATCAGGAATACGCCCCCACGAAAAAGTACAGATCGTCAACAACAATAACGGTGCACGGTTCGAAACGTACGTCATTCGCGGACAGCGCGGCAGCGGTACGATATGCCTCAACGGCGCGGCCGCCCGCCTCGTCCAACCGAACGACATCGTCATCATCATCTGCTATGCACAGATGACACCCGAAGAGCTCGATGCTCACGAACCGACCATCATCATGGTTGACAGCCAAAACCATATCAAAGAAATTCGCGGACGCGAGCATCACAGCGAAACCGCCTGAAAATCAAAAAGCCGATACACAGCACTCGTCTGTCTATCGGCTTTTTGATTTCTGTATACAATTACTCGTTCTCCTTTTCCGTACGACGCACCATATTGATCTCACGATTATCCATGAACCGATGCGCAAACTTCGGCGGCATCAGATACAACTCCGTACGTACCACCGCCCGCACCGTCTGTCCTTTCTTCGGCGAATGGCCGACGATAAGCTTCGCACAGACAGGGCGCACCTCTTTCGGCGCACGCTGTACACCTTCGAGATATTCCTCAAGAGAGAGCAGACGATTGCCGAACATACGGCGGTAGAATCGGTCGCCCTTCTTCTGCAAAAAATGCTCGATGCGGTACTGACCGTCCGACACCTCACGGATCGCGATCGTAAGCACATCGTACTTCTGCGCAAGCGCCGCCGAATACAGCATCGTACCGTCTTCGTTCGGATTCTTGTCGACCGCACCTTCGCCCATGCGGCTCTCCACCACGATGAGAAGATACGGCTGACCCTTGATACGCATCAAAAAATCAGGATACCGCTTCGTTGAAAGCTCGGGCGGTATCACCGAGAGAAGCGCATTTATGCGGCTGTCGGCAGACCTGCCTTCATCTACGCTGATATCCTCACTCCGATAATAGCCGTGCTTTTTGAGAAGCTCGCGCACCAAATCAACACTATTCGGTCTGTCCATCGTCTGTCCCTCCCTTCTAAACAATCTTCTTACATACTAATGGAGCAAACAAAAAAAGTCAACCAAGGAAACAAAAACGGGCGCAAAAGTCCCCTTCTGCGCCCGTCATCAAAAGTCTGTATCGCGTGATATCGCTCGCTTATTGTGCAATGCCTGCCAAGATCAAGTGACAGCCAAACAAAAAGCTCAAAATTCCGATCTCAATAAAATCAGCCATCTATCTCTACCTCCAATTTGGTTCGACTGTTGCAACGTCTGTTGATTCTTAATCACACCCTTAGTATAATCCGTTGTTGATTATTTGTCAACATATTTTTTAATTTTGTTGATTTTAAATCATTCTCGTGATATGATAAAGACAACAACAACAAAAAGGGAGGTCCCGTTATGCCTCTTTGTCAAATGATCCGCCAATTACGCGAACAGCTCGGACTGTCGCAAGACGAGCTTGCCAAACGTCTCGGATACAAGTCCCGTTCTACGATCGCGAAGATAGAATCGGGCAGTAATGATATTCCGCAATCGAAGATAGCCGCCTTTGCCGCAGCACTCGAAACGACGCCTGCGCGCTTGTTGGGCTTGGAGCAACCCGCCGAGCGACACGCACCGCACACGACAGCATACACCAAGCGCGTCCCGCTTCTCGGCACGATCGCGGCAGGCTGTCCGCTGTTTGCCGAAGAGAACATCGAAGAATATATTGAACTTAGTGACAGCATCAAGGCAGACTTCTGCCTGCGCGTACAAGGCGACAGTATGATAAACGCACGCATCTACGACGGAGATATCGTCTTCATCCGCAAACAGCCCGATGTAAAAGACGGTGAGATCGCCGCTGTCCTCGTTGACGATTCGGCAACCTTGAAGCGCGTCTACAAGGAAACGGGCGCGATCCGCCTCCATTCGGAAAATCCGAAATATCGCCCGATGGTATTCACGGCAGACAACTGTGACTCCATCCGTATCCTCGGCAAAGCCGTTGCGTTCCAGGGCACGATCTGCTGACAATACGCACGCCGTATCCGCATACAAAAAGGACGTACCAAAAGGTACGTCCTTTTTTATTTGTTTTCATTCGCCGTCCAGACGGCTCGCATCACGCTCGGATACTCGTCTGTAATATGTTTAACGAGTACGTCCAGCATCGTATAGACCGTGTCGGCACGAAATGCTTCTGTTGTCGAAATAAGGCATACATCGAGATAGATGTCGCCATTTTCGGCAAGATAGTATTTAAGCGACTTATACGAACGGTTGCGCGCATTGCAGAACTGCTCGAGCCTGTCTGTATTGCCTTTTCGAGAGGCACCGGCTGCGACCTGCACGCGGATCACGGTATAGATACTGTCGTCTAAGATGACGGCTGTCGGCAGGTTCTGTCCGCAAGCTTCTATCCGCGAACGAAAGACTGTCGTATGAAATTTGTCGTGCATTTCTTCCTCTCGGAAACAGCCGATCTTGTGTTTGTCGAGAAACTTTTGAAATATCTTTGCTTTTTGATTCATCATTATGATCCTTTTGCCCGCCCGACGATCACCGAGCGGGCTTTTTATTTTGTCAGATCGTTCCTTCTATCACGATATCATCTTCGTCGGCGATCGGCGGAAGATTCTCTTGCCAATGACTGTCGTCGATAAGGAGATAACGCATGAACGGCGCATAAACATCAGCACTCCGCAAATTTTCAGCATCGAGATGATACAAGCTATTTTCTCTCGCGAGATCGAGCCGCATCATATCGACACCGCTCATGCTCTGACGATAGACGTCGTACCAGTCGTCCCCATTCAGATAGACGGCATCAGTAAAGATCGTCTTCGGTGCAAAGAACGCAAGAGATGTCCATTTACCAAGATCCGCACTGTCATGCCAAAGCTGGATGTTCGACTGATCGAGCCACGGTGCTATGCCGTAAAGTGTCACGCTCGTGCTGTTTGTGCTGAAGTATCCGACTTTGCCGATGCGCAGTTTCGGCAGGTAGAATCGTTCCGTATCGACATGCATGCGAACGATATCTCCATACAGTTCAGGTATCATTACACCGTTTTTTGTAATGATATGGTTGATATTGAGGTAATCAAACGGCATATCCTTATCAGGCGACTGCGCCGAAATGACGAGCATATTGTCGCGATCTTCACGTTGCTTGATGGTGTCGATGTTCGTTTTACTGCTCGTGATATCGACACGTTTGCCTGTTGTTACCGTATCAGCGTTGAGCTTTTTGTCACTGTTTTCAACGGTGAAAATAACATTTTCGCCATCAATGGTATAGACAGTCACATCGCCGTCCCCTGCGCCGACCGATGCATCTTGTTTCGCATAGACTGCCGCGAGATCAACATCGCCCTTCGCTGTATAGATGGATACGCTGTCATTGAGCGATTGTACTATATCGCTGCTTGTGATATCGCCCTCTTCTGCGACTGTCATTGTAACCAGATCATCAGCCGTAATACGATTTGCATTGATCGCACCGACCACCGTCTGAACCGTCGCGCTCTCCTCTGAAACAAGCTCATTGATGGTGATATCGCCCGTCGTCGTACCGACCGATACATCACCCGTCGAGGTAAGGCTATTGATACCGATATCGCCTTGTACCTGCGCCGCAATATTCGTTGTACCCGCTATGTCAGCTGTATCTACCGTGATATCGCCTGTTGTAGTCGTGATATCTGCATTACCTGCTACATCGGCGGTATCGACTGTGATATCGCCTGTATCAGTCGCAATTTCTGCATTGCCGTTTGCTGTCAGGTCGTCCGCTTCGATATCGCCTGTTTCGGTCGTCAAACCAACGTTGTTACCGCTAAGTGTACCGATATCAATACTGCCTGTTTGTGTTCCTATGGTCGCATTACCTTCTACATCAGCTGTATCTACCGTGATATCGCCTGTATCTGCTTCAATGGTCGCATCACGATCTGCATCAAGGTTCGCAATATCAATATTGCCTTCTGCCGTACCGACCGATACATCACCCGTCGAGGTAAGGTTTTCAATGTCAATATTGCCTTCTGCCGTATTGACTGCTGCTTCACCTGTTGAGGTAAGATTACCGACAGCAATATTACCTGTTTGCGTACTGATTTTCACATCAGCACCGTTCACCGCAGACATAACTGTGATTTCGCCTGTATCTGTCTGCATCGTTACGGTTCCTGTCGTTGCCGTAACGGTACCTGTTCCCATAATATCGCCTTGTGTATGTGTTTGGATCGTCACATCGCTATCTGCTGTTATGTTTTTATCGTTAAGGTAGATATCGCCATTGGTATTATCCAACACGATATTGCTTCCTGTACCGATTGCCGAGAGCGACGATTGAAGCGCAAGAATACCGTCTGTATTGGTTACGGTGATATTGCCTTCATTTTCTTCTGCTGCCAGATACAGGTCTCCCGTATTGTTTACACGGATGTCGCCTTTTTCATTGTCAAGGTAAAGTCCTTCGATATTGTTCACGCCGCCAAGATCGATACCGTCCTTTGCCCCTACTACAACATCTTCACCGTTGATCGTATGTTCTGCGGATTGTATCACATGACCTTCTGCAACCAGGCCGATAGCATTTCCTTCGATCATACCATCGGTCAATGTGATATCTTTTTCCGATTGCAGATATACCGAATATCCGCTTGTTGCGGATACACCTGTCGCTGTGATGGTACCGATCGTTTCGATACGGCTGTCGCTCATTACTTCAACAGCATATTCGGCCGTCATGTTTCCAAGTGTGATCGTGCTGTCTGCGACACCTTTTTCTGCCTGTGCGTCGATATAGATATTGTCGGCCGTCGCATTGACGGACTTGCCTCCTGCCAATACCCACAATCCGAGTTCTTCCGTACCGATGTCACCGCCCGCATTGAGCGTAAGATCTCCGCGAACATTGATATAACCGAGATCATGTTCCGGCGAGAAGATATCCTGCTGCGAAGATATGACGGCATCGCCTGCCGCATAGACGGCAGAAATAGCAAGATCATCTCCGACCTGTGCGATATACAGGTCGCCTTCACTGCGCGCCGTCAGTTCTCCGCCGGCTTTGAGGACGATCGGACTGCCAGCTGTGCCGATACCTGCTTCGCCGCCTTCCAAGATGATATCTTCACCTTGAATATGGAGCGCACTGTTATCCGATCCACGCAGTGCTCTTTCGCCGAAAATGCGCACATCGCCTGTTTGGCTTGCTATACGATCAACGGTCAATGTCGAGTAGCGTGTATCGCTTGCGTTTTCTGCACTCGTTTCACGACCTGCCAAGAGAATATCGCCTTTGGCATCGACGGATACGTTGCCCGATGCGGCAATGCCAAGCGGTACTTTGCTGTTGATGACCGCAACGTTATAATGCGTTGTTCCATCTTCGGCTACATACGGATCATCGTTTCCTTCATACCATTGAATATCACTGTTTTCGGCACCGGCAAGTGTTCTCAATGCATCTATGTCTGCACTAAGCCCTTTGAGCTTGACGATCTCAACAGTATCTTCATTGATACCGACGCTGCCATTCGGTGATGACAAGGTGATGTTTTTACCCGTGATATTGGCTTTTTTATCTTGATGTGTTGCACCTGTTTTGTTGATGACAGTTTCATGTATCGCATAGAGAAGCTGTTCTTCCGTCCAGTCATAGTCCTTTTCGGTAAGTGTTTTGGTCAACTCATGGTATACAGTGCCTTCTGTTTGCGCCGCCAAAAAGTCATCTGCCGAAGCATATCCGTCGAACTTCGCTGCAAGCATTTGATAGGTTTCGCTTTTTGCTTCGCTCGGATTCTGTTCGTAGTATGTTTTTTGCTCTGCATAGTACGCATATGCATTGGCAATACCTTCCCGATATTTTTGTGCATCTTGCTGACGTTTTTGCGTGAATGCGCCTTCGCCTTCGATCAGGCCGAGATCACGCCATTTTTGGATGCGTGCAGTCGCTTCGTTGTCGTCGACAGTGTCTTCTGCCGTAAGTGCATCGATGAAAGAGCCTTCTTTTGCAGTAAGCGTCACATCACCTTGCTCGGATACGATCGTGCCGATACGCATATCACCGTCATCTTGCGTAAGCGTTATATTGCCTTTTGCAGTTGCGTTGATACTTGCCGACATACTGTCTGTGACAAACGGCGTTTGTCCGCCGTGTACGATAAGGTCGACCGCACCGCCGCTCGTGAGATCAATACGATCGCCGCTGACGATGCTGCTGCCGTTTAAGCTCGTGATATCGCCTGTCGCCGACAAGCTGATATTGCCTTGACCTGTCGTTACGCTGCTAACAGCCATATCACCGTTGATCGCGGCATCAATGTCGCCCACTGTCGTTTTTAGCAGCGTTTCTACCGAATCATTGCTTTTCGCCAAAGCGTCGATCCCTTGGATGCCTGTTTGAGCATTCATATTAAGGTGATTGCCGACCAATGTCGCACCGCTCTCTTGCGTGATCGCACCGCCCGATGTGACGTTGAGCCAAGAATCGTTGTTCGTATTGATGATCGTTCCGCCGAGAGTGACATCTTGTGCGCCTTGGATATTGATCGATTGCTGACCTTCTCCTTTGATGAACCGAATCCCGATATCATGGTCGGCTTTGATGCTGTGCTGATATGTCTGCGACGAGCCTGTCGTGACAGTCCATCGATAGTGCGTCGTTTTGTACCAGCCGAGGAATCCGCTTGTCGATTTCCACGATTCTACTTCAGAGCGTTCGTTCGATTTTACATCATTGTCATAGATGATGTAATAATCTTTATATTTTCCTGTACCGAGAGCCTCATCTCCGCCCAAGTTGGTGATCTCATCAACAACGTCGATATAGGCACCTTGCGATTTGTTTCCGCTGCCTGATGTCGTGTCGGTCGGACTATTCGTTTCTTCGTAGTTTTCCAGTTCTTCCGTTACATCGGCACCGCCCAAGCCCCACCAATCTTCCGTGGACTCTTTGTGATACGTCTTTTTCTCCGTCGTTTCCGTACCTGTCGTCCAGTTGTAACGGAGATCGTCCTTGACCTCATACTTCATGCCGGAATTGTAATCCGTCGCAGTAGAAGTACCGCCTCCGATCGGCGTTACCTTGACGGTGCTCGAGGTGATCTCTGTTTCTGTGCCTTTATTAAGATCGGTGATACGAATGAGGCCATCGACGTGGTCGTTGTCGATCTTGCCTATTTCAATCGTTTTGTTCGCGGTGCTGACAATGTCGATATTCGCTCCGCCGTCGAGTGCGATGATCTTGCCGTTGCCCGTCGAGGCAATTCGTCCCGTCAGATAGATCTTACCGCCGTTCGGTGTGATATCGTCTACGATGATCTTGTCATTTCTCGGATCATAGTATGCTTGCACTTCATACATGTAAGTGCCGTCACTTCGGAGAACGGCACGATTGCCGTCGTTGAGTTTATAGACTTTTTGTCCGTTGATATAGGCGACTTTTGCATCATCGTTGTAGTTGATGTTCGCGATGGCATTATCGTCGATCGTGACTTGATATTTGCTGAATCCGCTCTGGATCGTTCCGTTGATATTGATATCGGAAGCGTTGATATAGACCTCGCCGCCGACGACCCAGCTGCCGTCTTGCTTTTTCGCCTCGGTGTCCGAGAACGAATCTTCGAGCATACCGTGTTTGTCTTTTTCCAACCCGTTCGTATCCAAAACATCCTTTGCCGCAGTCTGGTTTTCGTTCGCTATACCTGCGTACAACGACTGAGGATCACCGCCGATATGAACGATACCGTCTGTATATCCTTGTGCAACAGCACCCGTTGCCGACAGCGACACGACTTTCGCTTCGATCCCCGCACCGTCGCCGACTGTATCTCCTTGAATAATGATGTCGCCCGCTTCGTTCGTGATCGTGACACTTCCGAGCATATTGCTTACCGAACCGCTTACTTCGACCGTCTTGATCGGAGTCCACGCATGTATATCACTGTTATTATGGCTTGCGGACGTGATGCTCAATTTGCCGATATTCGTACTGAGAACATTGATCGTTGCTTCATGCCCTGTCGGGTCATCTGTTTCGAGCGTACCAAACCCAACATTCTTATTTTGATCGCGGTTTATTTTTTTGATCGCTTCATTATCGTTATCAGCAATACTTTGTCCGTTATATAAGAGTTCTCCGCCAACCTCGCCGATCGTCAGATCATTCAGTTTCAAATATGCCGAAGACTCGTTTGTAATATTGATCTGCGGCGCACCTTGCGCTGTGAGCGCACCACTGCCGTACAGATTGTCGGCATTGACAGTAATATTACCGCCCGACGATACGATGTCGGGAAGTTCTATGACATGAATGAGATTGCCTGCTACTTTGACAGGATAATACATCGTCTGATTGCCGTCGGTTACAGCAACCAACAAGCCTGCTCTGTCCATCTGCGCCAAGATGCGTTCTTGTTCGGCTTTGTATCCCAGATATGCAGAAAGGTCTTGTTCGCTGCCGCTTTCTCCGTACTTGCCTTGGTATTCATTCATCAATGCCGTGACTTCCTGATAGCGATCAAAGAGCATATTGCCATAGTCCTTCGTGCTGACAACAGCACCTTCCATCGTTTCACCGTTGAGTGTGATGGTATAATCACTGTCACCGCCGCTTACAGCTTCGTTGCCCGGCGGTGCTACGATACCGCTGATGACTACGTTCTGTGTTTTGTTCGTGCCTGTTGTGAGCGATCCGTCAAGCTGTGCAAAATTATTCGAAACCTTGCTTTTCATTTCTTGGCCTTCGGACGTACCGACATACGATACTTCTTGATCGGTTCCGCCATAATACCATGCAAATCGTCCCGTCATCTCGCGGATCGATTCTTTGCCTGCATTGGCATGAATGTTGATATGGCGCACACTTTCACCTGTTGCACCGCTCGCTACGATGACTTGATTGTTTTGCTCGAGTTGATGGTCAAGCGACGGAACTGCAACAGGAATGGCAGATTTATTGTATGCTTCTGCCGACGTATCCATCGTGAGAGATGCTTGTTTCCCACTCGCATCCTTGCCTGCATACAGATTGATATCGTTCATGCTCTGCACGCTGCCGCTTACTGTGACCGTATTGTTTCTTGTCGTTTTCGTGTCTGTTTCGGCTTCGGCACCGCTGACTGCCGCCGCAGGGATATCTGCTTCACTCGTCGAGGTAATATCAAGCGTATCGGATGCCGCAAGCGTAAT
Source organism: Selenomonadales bacterium (assembly GCA_017442105.1). Classification (NCBI taxonomy): domain Bacteria; kingdom Bacillati; phylum Bacillota; class Negativicutes; order Selenomonadales; species Selenomonadales bacterium. The sequence goes on from JAFSAX010000063.1 coordinate 24,939, forward strand.
GTTGCTGCCTGTTCCGCCCGTCTTGGAAACGAGCGTTTTACCTTGACCGAGCGTTACGTTATCGGTCACGGTCGTTGTCGTATCGGCAATGGCGAATCCATCCCCGATGACCATACCGCATTCTACGACACTGCGGTTGGAAAGCTCTGCCTCGGTCAATGCTTCGTACGTCTGATATTTGTTTGTCGTGACGTTCGCATCGATCGCCACGTCTGCTTGTTTCGTCACGGTCATCGTGGCTACATTGCCTTGAATATTGACTGCACTGTAGTTGTCGCCTTCTGCCGCATACGTGTACGCATCACCCGTTTGGATGTCGTTTTTCGCAAGCACCTTGACATCATTGGCTGTGATATTACCGCCAAGTGCAACGCTTGTGTCACCTTTGATATCGTTTTTGGCAGTCGTTCCACTGAAGGTCGCCGCACCACCGCGAACCGCATCGGCATTGACATTGGAACGATCTGTTTGGACAGCTTCGATCTCGACCGATCCTGCGACGTTCCAGTTACCGCTTACATTGACATTCGCATCGTTGTCCATGTAGCTTTCGGCACGTGCCGCTTCGTCGGCAGACAAGATCCCGCCGCCGTCGGATTCTGCTCTGGCATCATTATCAGCCTTGCTGTCTGCTTTGACAGTCAGCGCCCCGACTGTACCGTTTCCCAATACATAGACAGAAGTCGTATTGTCAGTCGTGCTCGTTGCGGCATTGTTGCCTGTTGCAACGCCGATACCGATATTGAGGTTTTCGATGTCAGACTCGGCTTTTGTCTTGGTCGCACCGACAACAGTCAGCTTGGTCGTATCCTTATACGTACTGTTTCCGACGATCACGTTCGCTTGCGCTTCGACCTCTGCCTCGCTCGTACTTCCGCTCGCCGCAATGGCACTTCCGTTTACCGAAACAACGTCTGCTTTGGCAGTCGTTTCATTTCCTGTACCGACAGCACTTTCCAATAAGACGTTGTCTGCGAGAAGCTCGTTGCCGTCCGATACCGTAAGATTCGTACTTGTCATCGCACGAGCAGTCGCTTCACTGACCTGTATCGCCAAGATGCCGTAAGCATCGTTATCGACGATCGCATTGACACGCGGAACAGCAGTCGCTTTGGCTTCGATCTTCTTACCGCCGATCTGATTTTTATCAAGCGTAACATTGACACTGCCTTTATCGCTTGCAGTACTGCTAAGACCGACACCATCGACGAGGCCGACTGCTCCGCCTTCGATCTCGGCATTGACTTGGTTATCTTTTTTCGCTTCGATCACAGTCGCAGCGTTCGCTTTGTCTTTGTTCAGCTTGCTGTTTTTCGCCGTTACATAAACATCACTGTCATTGTGCGCATCGGCTGCAAGCGCACCGACTGCGACCGCACCGCCTTGTACACCGAACGATTCGGCTGTCATGCTCGTATCGTCTGTACCGCGAAGTATTACCTTATTGCCCGACATCGTCGCATCAGACACATTTACCGCAATATTACCGTCAACATCAATATCGCTGACAGCCGCACCGATCGTTGCCGCGGCGACCGAGCCTTGCCATGATGTGACATGGATATCCTTGCCGACCATATTGCCTGCTGTCGCCAAAACGTCGATCGAGTCAGCCGTAACAGAAGTCTGATCGGTCACGTTTGTCATGACGTTATGATGCAGATCCAATGCTCCGACTGTCGCAAGGATCGTACCGACACCTGCCGCGACCGTACCGTTTTCGGCTTTGAATGCTTCCCGTACATCTGTCACGATATCGACATCGCCATTTGCCGTGATCGTTGTTTGACTTACGGTTGTCGATACGAGCGAATCGCCCGTGCCGAATCCTGCTTTTCCTTGTGCTTGGTTGGCTTTTTCTTTTTCTGTCTGCGACAGACCTTTCGTAAGGCCACCTATATTTTTGAGCGTTTCGTCGTTGGCAAAACCGATCAGATCTTTGACATCTACATCGCCGTCGATGACCATATTCGTATCGTCTATTTTTTTACCGATATTGGTTACCATGACATTGGCATTGATACCGCCGACACCGCCTGCACCGCCGCCGCTGACATGGTCGATATCGCGTTCTTCCTCTGCACCGATGGTGACATCGTCATTTGCTGTGATCGTCGCATGGTCTACCGTGACTGTCGTTTTGCTGTCGATCGTATTGACGGCAACACCTGCACCGACACCGCCTGCGCCTGCACCGACAGCGACGTTGTCCGCATCGATATCGACACTGTTGTTCGCTTTTACCGTCACATCAAAGCCGTCGAGTGTACTATCCTCTACCGTCGTTTCTACCGTATTGTTGATGTTGCTGACGATGACAGACCCTGCTACACCGCCGCCGACAACACCGACACCCGTCGATACAAAACAGCTGTTGACCGCAGTCCGATTGCTTGCTTCGACAGTATGATCGCCTGTGGTGCTGATTGTGCTGTTTTTGATAAGAGTACGCGTCTGAGAATCGTCTGTCATAACGCCGATCGCCGCACCGACACCTGCACCGATCGCCGCAGCCCCGACGCTGACATTGCCTGCGTTCGTTCTGCTGAGATGATCTGCTTTAACGGAGGATGTATCTGCTGTGATCGTCGCATCTTCCACGACAGCCTCTGTCACGCCGTCCATCGTCGTGACGGAAACAACAGCTCCGACTGCCGCACCTTCGATCGCACCTGCCGCGCCCACACCGAACGAGGAGATGCCTTGTTTGCTCTCTGCCGATACAGATACGTCATTTGCGTTGATCGTCATTTTGTTACTGCCGCTTGCTGTCTTATCTGTGATCGAAGCGCGCACCGTTCTGTCCAAAAGATTCGTATCGGATGCAGGTGCTATCCCTGCATTCATCGCGCCTGCCGCACCGCCGACAAGGCCTGTGCTGTTCGTATAATCATGTGCGCGAACCGTTACATCACTGTTTGCCAAAGCACCGCTCTTATTGATCGTCGAATGATCGACTGTCGCGATCGTAGAGCCTTCGATCGAATTGACATTGACCGTAGCTTCGACCGATGCCGTACCACTGCCTGCGGCTGTCAGCATGAACGAACGCAGATCGCGTGTCGCAGAGCTGTCTACGACAAGACCCTTATGCATCTTGGTGCTTCGTTTATTTTTCAAATTCTTCGTCGAATCGACCGAGTTCTCATTGGCGACCGTATCGACGATAGCATCGTCTGCCACATCGCTCTTCGTCGTGACAGTATGCATCGTATTGCCTTTTGCCGTGATCGTCGCATCGCTTACGCTTGCTTTCGAATCACCCGTCAGTAGATTGACACCGACCGAGGCACCGACTGCCGCCGTACCGCCGCCGCTCAATGTACCTGCGTAGTTGGAAATGATCTGGTCGTTTTCGGAGATGACACCGACACTGCCTTCTGCCGTAATATCGGCACCGCCCATGATCTCGGCAATGCTGTTATCTTCGAGAATATTAACTGCTATCGAGCCTGTGATGCCTGCCGTACCGCCGACACTGCCGCCGATGCCGACAGAGAAGATCGTCGGCTGAGATGTGCTCTTGACGACGATTCCGTTGACATTCTGTTTTCCGCCCGAAAGAATGGCAGACGCACTTTGCTGAATACGATTGACCGTTACACCTGCGCCGATCGCCGCCGTACCGCTTCCTGCGACGACTGATGCACTGCCGTCTATATCGGATGTATTGTCAGCCGTTACCGTCACGTTCGCACGCGATGCACCCGAAGCTTCTTTGTCGATATTCGTATTCGACATCGTTGCCGATACATTCTTATTGATGAGCGACGTTGCCGATGCGCCTTGTACGGCTACTTTTCCGCTGCCGCCGACACCGACTGCTGCCGTCGTGACATCGGCATCGTCATGCGCACCGACTGTGATGACCGTATCGTCCGCTTTCGTCGTGATATCGGTATCATCAAGACCTGCCGTCACATTCTGCGCGGCTTTTTCAGTCGTAAGAGCCGAACCGCCGATATCGTTATACGCGACCGCACCGCCGACTGCCGCCGTTTTGGACGCGCCGACACCACCCGCGACACCGACAAGATTCGTATCGTCGTTTGCTTCGACCTCTATTTTATTCGCATCGGTAACAGACGAACGGGTATTACCGCTCTTACCGATGATGGCTTGTGTATCGTTCGCACCGCGATTGATGGCGACCGTACCGTTTACCGCCGCCGTTTCCGTCGCCGCACTGACACCTACACCGACCCCTATGATATCGCCCGTATTAAGACCTTTCGCCGATACGGCGATACCGTTATCACCGCCATGAAGCACAGAGCCTGTGATATATGCACCTGTTATATTATCGATACCTTGATAAGCAAGCGTTGCCCCAAAGGCATTTTTGCCTGCCGAAACCTGCCCTGCTACATTGATAAGGAGTGCATCGTTATCTGCCAAAACATCGAGCGAATCAGCCGTAACTGTACTGCTGTCTACTGTTGCCGTAACCTCGTTTTCGACCTCATGCCAGCCGACCGAGCCTACAGCGCCAAAATTCTTCGAACCGCCACCGCCTGCCGCTGTGCCGACGAGAAGAGAATCGGCATCGGCTTTCACCGATACATTGTCCGCTGTAATATTACTGCCTGTGATGCTTGCCGTACGGTCGTTCGTGATCTCATCGATCGCTGCCGCACCTGCCACACCTGCGTTGCCGCTCGAGCCTGCGACAGCAACAGCCGCCGAGACGATAAGCGACCCGTCATCATCAAGAGTTCCGACTTCCTCGATCGAATCCGCATTGTCTTTCGTTTCCTTCCCATCGGCATCAAGACCGCGGTCTTCGATATATGTTTTCCACTCACTTGCCGATGCGAGCGTATCTTTCGCAATGACATCGACTTTACCTGCCGTAATAGTTGCCCCATCAATAAAGGCATTTACTTTGTTCTCCAGCTCATTGTAGACAGCCGCCCCTTCAAAAGCGAATCCTTTCTGCGAGCCTGCCTGTACGCCGACACCGAGCGCCGTACCGATCTGGCGCGTACCGATCATACTGCTGACCTGCATGTCTTTGATATTCGTATACGTACCGCCATGAATACCTGCTTCTACTTCATTTTCAAGCTCGGCAACTGTCACCGCACCGCCGACCGCCGAACCGAACTTACCGCTTGCGCCCGATACGGCAGATACGTTCACGCCGCCCGTTACTTGAAGATCACTGCTGTACGCCGAAGTCGTGACCGTCGTATCACCTGTCACCGTATCATTGTCCATGTGAGCATATGTGCGATCGTCTACATCGTTCACCGATACCGTTCCTGCCACGCTGACAGGTGTACCTGCCTGCGCGCCTGCCGAATGTACGACTGTCATGCCAAGACCTGCCGCCACGGTCGCCCCGTCAGACGATGCCACATTCGTGATCGTATCGGCATCTGTGATAGTCGAATCGGCGATCGTCGATTGCACCGCGCCTTCGATAAGGTTCACACCGACTGCGCCTGCCATACCGACCGATGTCTGCTTATGTTCGGCTTTTGTCGTCGTTTTCCACGAAATTCCCGCACTGCCGCTCCACGCACCGACAAAACCTTCATCTTTCGCCGAAACGGACAGACTGCTCCCTTGGTCTTCAGCATTTGTATTTGTATTTTTATGAAGCGTGATATTCGCACCATCAACGACGGCACCCGTATTTTTATCCATCATATTGACAGACGCACTGCCTGCTGCCGCAATACTGACCGACGGCGTAGCACTGCCGCTCTGATTCACCGTATTGTTGCCGCCGCCTTGGTCGGTCGTACCGCTGTTGAGCGAATTATTCACATTCGAGCCGAATTTATCATTGATCGCTCCGCCGATCTTGCCGTCGAGCGTATTGACTTTCCCCAGTGCCCAATTTTCTACGTTTTTGATCCCTTTCACCAGCTTCGTATTGTTGAACCAATTACCGAGCTTGTCAAAGATCCCGGGCTCACCGCTGTCATCCGATACCGCGATACCGCCCGCGACGCTGACAGCATTGATCGTGCCTTCGGTCAGAGCATTCGCGTGCAAACTGTTCGCCGTGATCGTCCCATCTATATCCGTCGCAGTCGAGCCGAGCAAAGATGCCGACTGCTGATTCGTCAGACCGCTTGCCGCACGTGCCGCCTGCATCGCTTGTGCAACGCTGTTTTTCCGTTTGACGGCAGATGTCGATTCGTCCGTTTCTTCTGTCTCTGTATAGTCTTTGTTATAGTCGGTATCGACGATACCTGCCATGTTGTTGACCGTATAATCCGTCAATGCCAAGCCGACACCGACACTGACATCACTGCCCATGCTGAATCCGCCCGCAACGTTCGTGACCGTTGTATCATTCAGCGCATCGAGCGTGATACTGCCGTCATTTACGCCTTCTTTCACAGCACCTGTCGTCGCTTCTCTCGCCGTGACAGATGCTTCATCATCGACAAAGACAAGACTGTTCGAATCGCCCATCATCAGATTGACCATACCGCTGATGCCGACAGAACCGCTGATGCCCGACTGCGTGACGACACCGACCTGCATGACATCGTTCTCTGCTTGAACATTCACCGCACTGCCCAAAAGCTGTGCGCCTTCTGCAATCATAACAACATCTTCCACGTCGAATCGCTGAAGCGAGAAGCTGCCGCCCAGACCGACATCACCGCCGGTACCGCCGGGAAGACCGCCCGTCACGTTGACCGATTCCGCATTGCCTTTCGCCGTAATATCGAGCTTGCCCTTTGCATCGATGACTGCATTTTTACCGATAAGGACATTGCCTGTATGCGATACGCTTGCCAGATTGACATTGCCTGCGATCGCGGTTTTGGCACCGCCTTGGTCGAACGATTTACCACCGGTCGTATTATTGACGGTGAAGTTGGAATAATTGTTCAGATCGGCAAACGAAGCCGCTTTGGCAAAGATATCAATAATAGCAATAGCGTCCATCATCTGAAAATACATACTCATCTCTTCGGCATCGAGTCGTACGGTATCCGCCGCTTGACCGAGCTGCATCGCCAGATCGAGAAACTCCGTATTTTCGAGATAGTCGGGGTCTTCTGCCGCTTTTTCATCGGCTTCTTTGAGCAATGCTTTCATCTCTGCCAGTTTTTCCTGATACTCCGACGACGAACCGAATGCCGCCTCGACTTTTTCGACTGCCCAGAGAAGCTCGCCGACCATCTTCGTCACGCGATTGTATTGCATCGTGTTCGACGCCGTCACCGCAATATCTCCGCCGTCGATCACCTTATGACTTGCTGTATCCTGCGCCTCGATAATGACATTCGCATCATTATCCATATCAGCCACAAGTACGCCTGCGCTGACGATCGCTTTATCCACCGATGTCTTGCCGTTGTTGTTCGTCGTTCCGACAGCAGACATCTTCGTATCGAGAATATTGTTGTTCGCCGCGAGCGATACCTTGCCGTCATGTATGCCCGGTGTCGTTCCGCGCGCAACGATGCTCGCATCATGTTTGACCGTAAGATTCGCTTTATTCATCTCTTCGACGACCGTGACCGATGCACCGATCGAAACTGCCTTACCGATTTCATCGGCAAAATTTTCCGTTGTCGGAGCATTGACTGCATTTTGTATTTTTTGCGGCAATTTGTTGACGATGGCAGGAAGCAGACTATTCGTAAGCGCATTGACCGTCTGAGACGATGCTGCGGCTTCACTCAGCTTCGACATCATCGCCGAACTGCCCATCTGATTGTTCGCAGTGATCGTATTGTCACTGACAGAATTGCCGGCCACGATGGAGATATCTTCGGCTTCTATCGCCGCACCGATCACGACATCGGCAGAGCTGTCATACGACGTTACGTTGACGGCTGTTGCACCGACTGCTCCGTTGCCGCCGCTTGCTTCTGCTTCGATATGTACTTGGTTTCTCGTGACTGCGCCGATATCGAGGTCACCGACGAGATTGTCCTCTGCCATCTTCGCTTGTTCGCCGATCGTTACATTCGCACGTGTATCGCCATTCGCAACGACGACTGCCACATCGGCGATCGATTCACTGCCGCTGATCGTCGTCGTTTTGGCTGCCGCTTTGGCTACCATCTGTGTTTCGGCATTTGCCTCGATCTTCGTATTGCCTTTCGACTTCAACGTACCGTCAATATTGACTGTCGCCTCATTATCCATCTCAACATACGATACTGCCGCACTCGGAACCACGTTCGTCCCTTTGATATTCGCGACCTTCAACATAGCTGTCGATGCCCCGACACTGCCCTGCACACGGCTGTTCGCTGTCACCGAAAGTACATCGATCGCTTTCCCTTCACTATCCGTACGCACCGAGTTCTTTGCCTCTATCACAGCAGGCGCACCGATATCGACCGAAGCTTTCCCACCGAGGACAGCATACGCCGCGTCCATATTGACCGTTACGGCACCGAGCGCGTTGATGCCGATCATCTTGACTAAACAGTCCGTATCGATATAGCTGTTGTCGGCATCCGCACGAATGGTAACATTCTGTCCGCTGACAGTACCTTCCGCGACATTGACCTTCGCCACGCTCTGCGCGATCTGATATGCCGCCGCCTCATTCGTGCCGAATTCGTTCGGCTCATCAAACTTGCCTGCATAAAATTCCTGACCATTCGCCGATGTCGCCGTGATCGACACATCGCCTGCCGCTTCGATCGTACCCTTGCTCGTTACCGACGCTTCTATCGTATTGTTATCCGCCGTTTCATTACCGGCTCCCGTAATGCCGAGGATCGTCTGTGTAAAATCTTCATCCTTTTTATTGCGCACATCAGAATACGCCGCCAGCACAATATCACCGCTGTCCGTCATCGTCGCCATCAAGTTTTGGCTGCCGTCGAACACCGTATTGTCTGTCGTGCCTGCATTGACGAGATCGGTAAAGTCGATATTACCCGTCTTGAGCTGTGCCGCAGAGTCAACATTGACAGAAGCCGCCTTCATACCGATACCGTTCGGCGCAAAGACCTTCCCCTTGACCATGATCTCGCCCGACGGACTGAGCGGGATATTCATCTCTGCCATCTTCGCCTGCTCCGCACCGAACGCATCTGCATCCATCTTCCACGCACCGTCTTTAATAAACTTCTCATAATAGCCTTCCGACGGCGTGAGAAGTGTCAGCGAGCCTGCGTTGATGACACCGCCCGCACCGACAGCTACACCCTCTCGGCTTAAGAAGAACAGATTGCCGCCTATCGTATTGTTTTGGATCGCATTGACCGTACCGTTCACATCTATCTTGCTGTCAACAAAATTGAACAGATTCAGCTTGCTGTTATCTGCCTGCGTCCCGAAATAGAGATTGGCGATCTCGTTTGCACCAAGGCCGAACTGACTGAACCAGTTGACCGCACTGTTGCCGAAATGTTTATGTGACTCTACCGTGTAGATATTGTTCTGTTTATTGACTGTCGTGATAGCATTATCGCCCGAAACAACATCAGCCGATGCCACCATCGGAGAGAAGAACGTACACGTCGTTGCCGCCGCGATCGAACGTATCAAGAGATCTCTGCGCGCACGATCCTTCTGTGCAAGACGCTCTCTTTTCTTCTCGCTCTGTTTTGCCCCTTTACCGTATAACGTCATAGTACGACCTCCTCCCTAGAAACGATAATTCGCCGTCGCATGGACGCGCACCGCATCGATGCGTTCGCCGTTATAATCTCGCTCGAGCGGTACACCGACCAAAAGTGTCGCACTTGCCGTCGGCGCGAACTTCCACGTATAGCCGCCGCCTACACTTGCCATCGCATGATCGTCATATTGATTGTGTCCGAGCACGATACCGCCGTCCGCGAACCATACCCATTCACTGCGATGCGTATCGGGCACACGATATTCGAGATTCAGTGACAGACCGCTGTCTGCGCTGAGATAGTTCTCCTCATACCCGCGTACGCTGTACACACCGCCGATATAAAACTGCTCTGCCGATGCGAGATAATGATTAAGCGCCGCCTGCCCGTAAAGACGCATCGTAAATAAACTTCTGTCCCGGTTCAGCTTCTGATACATCGCCGTCAGAAGATATCTGCCAGACGTTTTTTCTCGCGACTCGATATTCTCCCACTCGCTGACCGAATAGCTGTGACTGTGATAAAGGATACTGTTTTTGCCGTAATCGGTAAACGACACCGCACCCGTCACGCTCGTAATGGAATCATCTACCCACGCATACTGCATAAAATTCGTCTTGGAATCCTGATGACCGATCGCAAGCGAGGCTTCTGCTTTATGATTCTTCGTCACCTTGATCGGCATCGTATACGTCAATGCCATCGCCGAAGAATGACCTCTGACATCAAGCGGTGCCAGCTCGCCGTTCTTCGTATGGACGCTGTTCGCCGCAAACGACACGTCGATGCGCTGACCGTTCGTTCCGACAGGAAGTCCGTACCGCACCGAAGCGCTCTTCACACCGTCCGAAAAGAGCGTCCCGACTTGCAGACTGTCGCGCTTCCCCGTCATGCTGGCGTTATAGAAGCTAAGACCGCCGCGCCACTCGCCGCTCGACTCCGCACCTGCGTTATCGGTAAACAGATTCCACACCTCTCGCTCAGGCTCGAATGCGAAGATCTCATAATCGGTCGTCCCTTCGCGATGACCTGCCTTCAGGCGCACACGAAGCTGTACATCATTCGTCCCGTTAAAATGCACCACATCATCACTAAGCTCTGTCATACTTACGACCTTGCCCTCTTCGAGCGGCAATCTGTCCGTAATATACGATCCATCCGTCGATTCGTTGCCCGTGATCGTTACGAATCCCGTCTTGCCTTCAAGAAGCGATATCTTTACCACACCGCCTTTGATCGTCTGCGGTGCGATACCTGCACGACAAACGACATAGCCTTTCTGTTCGTAAAGCGCATTGATCTCATCGACCAGACGGTACAGCTTCTTGAGCGTAACAGACGTATGCAGATACGGCTTCTTCAGCGCATCAAGCTCCTCTGCCGTCAGCACCGTCGATTCATCGAACACGATATCCGTCAACACGAACGTAATATCGCTCTGCGTTGCCTCTGCACCATCAGGCGCGACCTGCTCGACCATATCGCCACGGTCACGCATCAACTCTTCTTCCATCTGACGTTCAATCTGTTGTCGTTCAAAAAATGTGCGGTCTTGATTCAACTGCACACCCGCATCGGGCGATGCCCATACTGCACCCTCCGACAAGATCATCATCGCACCAAGTCCGATTCCCATAAGAGCTAATCTCTTCTTCATCATCTATTGCTCCTTTACGCTTCCGAAAAGCATTATTTTTATTATTGTTATTATTACTTATAATCAATAAATTCAAGGAATGTCTACTAACCCATGTTCTCATTATATCTTGAAAAAATCACCATTTCAACCAATTTTACAGAAAATTTCGGCGATGCAAAACCGCTTTTTTACATAAAAAAAGACCCTGCGAAAACGCAAGGTCGTATCATCATATGGAGCGGGCAAGGAGAATCGAACTCCCATATTCAGCTTGGGAAGCTGATGTTCTACCACTAAACTATGCCCGCAACTGTTATTTTATTATACACCATTCGCGCTGTCGTCACAAGGCGAACGATGGCAAAGAAATAAAAAAGACCTGCGCTAACAGGTCTTGATTTCTGGTGGGCGATGACAGGATCGAACTGCCGACATTCTGCTTGTAAGGCAGACGCTCTCCCAGCTGAGCTAATCGCCCTTTGCGTGCCGATCCCGCTTTGTACCTCGCTCCGCTTTGCATGCCGTAGCTTTTGCTGCGAAATCCGGTGAACATTCGGTTTCAGCTCAAAGATGATCGTTCCTTGTTTCGCTTCGCGTCCCGAAGGTACGCTTTTACGAAGGAAGATCGTATATCCAATCGGAGCAAGCTCCGTATTTGGCAAATGGTGACGCGTATGGGATTCGAACCCATGTAGCCGCCGTGAAAGGGCGGTGTCTTAACCGCTTGACCAACGCGCC
>JAFSAX010000064.1 GCA_017442105.1 Selenomonadales bacterium
AGCTGATGAAAAATACAGGCAAGATCATGGCGTTTGATATCCATGGTCATAAGCTTCCTAAGATAGAAGAAAATGCCGCTCGTCTGGGTATCTCTATCATTGAAACGCAAGAGAAGGATGCACTTACTCTTCCGGGAGAATGGAAGAGCAAAGCCGACTGTGTGCTTGTCGATGCACCGTGTTCGGGACTCGGTGTACTTCGCCGCAAACCCGATTCGCGTTGGCGCAAGTCAGAAGAACTGCTAACAGAGCTTCCCAAACTTCAGTTAGCGATCTTAGAGCATGCATCCGAATGTGTCAAAGACGGTGGTACGCTCGTGTACAGCACGTGTACGATCGAACCGGAAGAAAATCAGATGGTTGTAGAAGCATTCCTTATGAAGCATACGGAATTTGTTTTGGAAACGATTCCGTGCAAAAAACAAAGTGATACGAAATGGATACAGTTCTTACCGCATATCGACCATACAGACGGATTTTTCTTAGCACGTATGCGTAAGAAAACGGAGGCAATATGAAAACGAACTTATTCGGATTGTTCCAAGAAGAAATCGCGGAACAGATTCGTGAACATAAATTAGAAAAATATCGTGCCAAACAGATCGCGGAATGGATGTATCGTCATCATGCGTCTTCGTTCAGCGAAATAACAACGCTGTCTAAAAAGATGCAGGCAGTTCTTGAGGATCATTTCGTTATAGAACGTGTTTCTTGTGTGCGCCAAAAAGTATCGGCAGACAACAAGACGATCAAATTCTTATTCTCGTTTGCTGACGGTGAAACGGCAGAAACTGTCTTGATGCGTCAACCGTACGGCAATAGCGTATGCTTATCAACACAAGTGGGTTGTGCAATGGGATGTCTTTTCTGTGCCTCAACGCTTGCAGGTCTTAAACGCAATCTGACAGCAGGAGAAATACTATCGCAGCTTCTTTTTGTTCAGAAGATGCTTGGCGAAGAAGGACAGCACGTTACGAGCATCGTATTGATGGGATCGGGCGAACCGCTCGTCAATTACGATAATGTCGTACGCTTTTTGCGCCTTTGTCATGAGCCGTATACGATGGGGCTCAGTTACCGCAGTATGACGCTATCTACTTGCGGTATCGTACCGTCGATCTATCGTTTGGCAGAAGAGGGGTTGCCGATCACATTGTCGATCTCGCTCCATGCACCGAACGATGAGATACGTTCGGAGATCATGCCGATCAATCGTAAATACGGTATTGATGAGGTACTTCGAGCAAGTGAAGCATATTATGAAAAGACAGGCAGACGCATCACGTATGAATATACGCTCATTGACGGCAAGAATGATATGACGTCTTGTGCCGATGAGCTTGTCAGACGCCTTCGCGGTCAGAATGCAAATGTCAATTTGATCCCTGTTAATCCCGTCCCTGAAAGAGGTCTTAACAGACCGTCCCTTGCCAAAATCAATCAATTCTGTTCATATCTGCAAAATCATAAAATACAGACTACAATTCGTAAAGAGATGGGAACAGATATTAACGCGGCTTGCGGACAGTTGCGCAACCAATATCTCAAACAGAAAAAGTAGTTGTTTTTGAGTAAATATGTACTTTATAATAAAATAAATTCATGGCATGAGGTGACAATATGGCTTTGAAGCAGACCGTCAATACAATAATTGAAAAATGCAAAGAACATCTTTGCAACAAACCGATTCCGCAAGGATTTTTTCCGTCAGAGATCGTAGCGCAGTTGCTCCTCGAAGCAGAACAGTCTAAAGTTACGACCGTAAACGGAATACTTGTGCCGAATCAATATACGTTTGCTGTTACCGAGGCGGAATATCGAACGATTGTTGATATTGCAGCTCCGCTGCAAGCCAGAGTGCTTGTCTGTCTTGCGGAAGAGCTGGAGAAACTTCGTTATCGTACACAAGGTACGTTATCGTTTCAGTTTGTCGTGCGCGATAAAGAGGAAGTGATTTCTGAGGTTTCTTTGCCTGTTAATAATGATGAAAAACAGATCGTAGAAAATGAGTCTAATGACTGTGATTCTACGCGTGTGTTTGATAAAGTTTCAACGATGCAGACCAAAGCTGCCGAAAAACAAGCTGTCATTTGTGTCATTGAAGGTGCGGATATCGGGAAACGTTTTGTATTTGCAGATAATCGCGTAAATATCGGACGTCGTGAAAATAACGATCTCGTATTGACCGATGGCAGTGTTTCTCGTCTTCATGCTTATATTATCAAAGAAGCCGGAAATCATATATTACATGATGCCAGAAGTCTGAACGGAACATATCTTAATGAAGTACAGATCATCAAGCAAGTTCTTCATGCAGGTGATATTATCAAGGTTGGTAATACGGTTATCGAATACGAGTTAATGTGAAAATAACGGCTGATATGAGGTGGATAAAATGTGGTTTTGCGGAAAATCAGATGTTGGTAAAATAAGACAACTAAACGAAGATTTTTATACATTCGATGCCCCTCATTTGGCTATTGTTGCTGATGGAATGGGCGGTCATGCTGCGGGGGAGATCGCAAGCAAGATGGCAACTCGTTCTGTTACGACATTTTTAGATACGCAGGATACGATAGACGAAGATACGCTTCGCCTGTCGATTATTAAGGCAAATGATGTCGTATACCATGCTTCAGAATCAAACAGCGATTACAGCGGTATGGGAACAACGATGATCATTTGCTATGAAAAAGATGACATTATCCACTGGGCACATGTTGGCGACAGTCGATTCTATCTTTATCGTGATGGCAAACTTCATCAGATCACACAAGACCATTCTTTCGTCGGTGAGCTTGAACGCAGCGGACAGATCACCAAAGAAGAAGCTGAAACGCATCCCAAGCGCAATCTTTTAATGCGCGCGATCGGCGCTGATAGTGAAATAGAAGTTGATACGGGTTCGTTCCCGCTTTTTACGGAAGATATTATCCTTCTGTGCAGTGACGGATTGACGAATATGGTTTCGGAAGCTGATATCTGTGCAATGTTGGAGAAAAGTGGTGAAGATATCGAATCTCTGCCTGCAGAACTCATCGACCGTGCCAATGAAAATGGCGGGAATGATAATATTACTGTTTTGTTGGGTAAAAAAGAAAAAGGTAGAAAACAAGATACATAAATAAAGAGAAGGAGGTGGCAAGATGATCAATCGTACATTGACGGACCGTTATACGATAATGGAATCTATCGGTACAGGCGGTATGGCGTACGTATATCGAGCATATGACGAGATACTTGATCGCTCGGTAGCAGTCAAAATGCTCCGTGATGATGTTGTTGTGCATAATGATGATTTCCGTGACTTTATTGCGAGATTTCGTATGGAAGCACAATCTGTTGCAAAATTGTCGCATCCGAACATCGTTACGATGTATGACGTCGGACATGACGGCGATATCGACTATATTGTAATGGAATATGTAGACGGCGAAACGCTGAAAAAGAAGATAGACAGAGATGGTGCGCTCAGCGAAAAAGAAGCTCTGAGGATCGCTCGTGAGATCGCAGAAGCCTTGGAACATGCACATGAAAATCGTCTTGTGCATTGTGACATCAAGCCACACAACATCTTGATCACAAATACAGGTCGTGTTAAGGTAACCGACTTCGGTATTGCACAGGCGGCAACCTCGACAGCCAAACATACAAATGTAGGATTCATCATGGGGTCTGCGCCGTATCTGTCACCGGAACAGGCACGCGGTCAGATGGCCGATGCACGATCCGATCTCTATTCGCTCGGGATCGTGCTCTACGAAATGTTAACAGGTCATGCTCCGTTTAGCGGACAAGACCCTGTTATCGTAGCTATGAAACAGATACAAGAGATCCCGACACCGCCGAGCAGTTGGCAGACTAACATCTCTCCGTTGGCAGAAGCTGTTGTTATGAAAGCGCTTGAAAAATCTCCATCAAATCGTTATCAGACTATGGGTGAAATGATTGTCGACTTAAAAGCCGCAGAAGCACTTCATGCGGAAGATGTTCGCCTGCAATCTGATTCCGAATGTCCAACGATACTGCTGCCTCGCATTACAGACGAGCAATTGGAAGAGAGTGCCCCGACACGTGCCGAAACGAGAAAAGGTAGCCCTAATAGCAGCAATAAAAAGAAATGGGGTATAGCGATCGCTATCGTTTTGATCGCAAGCTTTCTTTTGGGAAGCTTTTTGGCATACGGAAAATTCTGGAGTTCGGAAGATGTCATCGTTCCGAATGTTGTCGGAAAAACGATAGATGATGCCAAACATATTTTAAGTGAAAATAAATTGCGTGTATCCGTCACAGAACAATTCGATGATAATGTCGTAGAAGGAGTTGTCATTTCACAGACACCCGATGCAAACAGCCATGTTAAAGAGGATAGAACAATTACGATCTATGTCAGCAAAGGTGAGGAAGTAGTTGTTGTTCCCGATGTTCGCACGTTGGCACTCCGTGAAGCGGAATTGACGCTGCGCAATGCCGGATTTATCATTGGTCGCATTGAAGAAGTAAACGATAAAACAGTTCCCAATAATACAGTCATCGATCAAAATCCACGTTCTCCTGCACAGATCAAGAAAACACAAAAGATCGATCTTATTGTTTGTCGTATTGAAAAAATGGTCGAATTACCCGATTTCACAGGCAGTCGTTTATCAAGTGTAAAAAAACAGCTTGTTGACTTAAATTTGAAAGAAGGTAAGATCACGGAAGTCGCCGGCACAAAATCGAAAGGCACGATCGTTCGTCAGAGTCCTGAAGCAGGTACGGAAGTGAAAGAAGGCTCTGCCGTTAACTTTACCGTATCGAAAGGTCCGGTAGACAGAAAAGCGGAAACGATCCAGTTCAAAGTTCCGAAAGGTAGTTCGAAACAGTTGGTACAGATCATTGTAACGGACGAATCTGGTCGAGATACTATCTACGAACGAACACATAAGTCGGGAGATCGTATCAATAAACGTGTAGTCGGATATGGAAATGTTCGCGTACAAATCTATGTCGACGGAGCTCTTATACAGGAAGAGTATTTATAAAACAGGGAGGAAACTCATTTGCCACAAGGTGTTGTAATACGTGCGTATAACGGATATCATTATGTACGCACAGATGCGTCGGTATTCGAATGTAAGACGCGAGGCAAAATGAAAAAACAACGAGAAAAAGTATATGTTGGTGATTATGTAGAATTCGAGGACTTAGGACAGGAAAAAGGAATCATTGAAAAGATCCTTCCGCGCAAGACGCTTTTGGAACGTCCGACTATTGCAAATATCAGTCAAGTTTTCTTGATGTTTGCGATAAAAGATCCCGATGTGAATCTGAAACTGTTGAATCGTTTTTTGGTTCTTGCCGAACATTCTGATATCCCCATCGTCATATGCTTGAATAAAGTCGAGCTTGCCGAAAAAGAAGCGAATCGTATTGCTGAAGAATATCGTGCGATCGGATATACCGTACTGCTCTTATCGGCGCACGAAGAACGCAATATCGACATGCTGAAAACTGCACTTGCCGATAAAATCACTGTATTTGCAGGTCCATCGGGTGTTGGCAAATCAAGCCTTCTCAATTTGGTAGAACCGACCTTTAAACTTGCAACAGGTTCTGTCAGCGAAAAGATCGGCCGCGGTAAACATACGACCCGATTTGCACAGCTTTTGCCTCTTAGCGGTGGTGGTTATGTCGTTGATACACCCGGTTTCAGCTATACTGAATTCGAGATGGAGGAAACAGTGCTTGCATCGTGTTTCCCCGAATTCCGTCCATATGAACAATGTCGTTTCTCGCCATGTTTGCATTCTCATGAACCGTCCTGCGGCGTTAAAGAGGCGGTAGAGCGTGGAGATATCAAGCAGCAACGATATCAAAGCTATCTGGA
>JAFSAX010000065.1 GCA_017442105.1 Selenomonadales bacterium
AGCGAAGGAAAGTTTCTTGATACATAACAGAGTTTATTTTACCATACAAAAATAAGACTTGCAAGAGAAAAACTAAAATAATTTTAAAATTTTTATAGGATTTTTTTATAGCGAAAAAAGGATTTTTTCACGGTATGATGAAGTGATTTGTATGATAAAAAGTGTGGTGCAAAGCATGAATAATAAAGAAAGTATCCGATTATCGTCAAATGTTCAAAAACTAAAAGGCATTGGCCCTGCGAAAGCCAAAGGCTTGGCAAATCTTGGTCTTTATACCTTGCAAGATGTAATTCAATATTATCCGAAGCGATACGAAGATCGCAGTTCGTATCAAACGATCAGAGAGCTTGTGAGTGATGAGATCGCGCTGGTGTGTGGGCGTATCCTGCGCGTTGATGAAATTAGACCTCGCGGACGTATGTGCATTACGAAGGCCTATGTAACTGACGGAACAGGAGAAGTCGCATTGACGTGGTTTAATCAACGATATCTTAAAGGGAAATTACCGATCGGACAGCTTATCATTGCCAGCGGTAAAGTCAAACGAATAGGAAGACGTGTCGAACTTCATAGAGTATCGTTTGAGGCGATAGAGGAGGGCTCGCCTGTTAAGGGCGAGATCCTGCCGATCTATGGCGGTTGTGAATCGATCACGCAAAAAGTCCTGCGAGATATCGTGCGTCAAGCACTTGAGTATATAGACGATAATGATGTTATTCCGCCCGCAATCCGCACAGCAGAAGGCTTTATTCCACAAAGAGAAGCGATCAGACAGATTCACTTTCCGAGCAATATAGAGTTGCTTCAAAAAGCACGCAGCAGACTGGCATTCGAAGAGTTGTATCTGATCCAATGCGGATTGCTTCTTTTGAAGCAACAAACGAAAAATCAAAAACACGGCGTAAAACATGGACCGAACGGCAAACTGATAAAAGCTCTACTGGATAATCTTCCGTTTACATTGACTGATGATCAGATATCTTCTTTTAGGGATATTCAATATGATATGGAAGATCGCATACCGATGCAGAGATTGTTGCAAGGTGATGTTGGTTCAGGTAAAACGATCATAGCTGCACTAGCACTTGCCAAAACGATAGAAAACGGCTATCAGGGTGTTATGATGGCACCGACGGAGATCCTTGCTCAGCAACATTATCAGACGTTGACAGAATTGTTTGCTCTGCACGGTATCACTGTTGCTATGTTGAGCGGTAAAATACCTGCTAAAAAACGACGCGAGATATTAGAAGGGCTTGCCAGTGGTGAGATTGACTTACTTGTCGGAACACATGCACTCATTCAACCAACGGTAGAGTTCGCCGCTCTTGGGCTTGTAATCACCGACGAACAACACCGATTCGGCGTACACCAACGCGCTCTTTTACAAGAAAAAAGCGATTGGATGCCTGATGTTCTTGTCATGACAGCAACACCGATTCCGCGTACCATGGCGCTTACAATATATGGCGACCTTGATGTTTCCCAGATCAAACAACTCCCGCCGGGACGCAAGCCGATTCGAACATTCGTGCGCGGCGAAGAAAGCCGTACTAAAATATATGATTTTATCATCAAACAGATACAAGAAGGTAGACAGGCTTATATCGTCTGTCCTTTAATCGAAGAGTCCGAAAAAATAGATGTACAATCCGCAACCACCTTATACGAAGAATTAGTGAGTGGTATTTTCTCTGATATTCCTTGCGGACTTCTTCACGGAAGAATGAAAAGCGATGAAAAAGATGCTGTTATGCAAGAGTTTGTAAGCGGTAAATTATCGGTCTTGATCGCAACGACAGTCATTGAAGTAGGAATCAATGTACCGAATGCAACCATTATGGTCGTAGAAGGTGCAGAACGATTCGGCCTGTCACAGCTTCATCAGCTCCGCGGGCGTATCGGAAGGGGTAGTCATCAATCATATTGCGTCCTCATCAGTAAAAGCAGATCGGACGATGCCTTAGAACGTCTGAGAGCTATGGAGAGAACGAATGACGGATTCGAATTGGCGGAGATAGACCTCGAATTACGCGGCTCGGGACAACTCTTTGGAACACGTCAACATGGACTTCCCGACCTTAAGATCGCAAATATATTCCGCGACATTGCCCTTCTTATCAAAGCACGTGAATACGCACAGATAGCTGTTCGAGAACCGCAAAATCATCAGCCTGTCTATCATGCTTTGCAAGAACGCTATGGTTCTGCATTCGAACGTATCACCAACAACTAGTCTTAAACGATTGGAGAACGATATCCGCCATGTGCTATCGGGATATGCTCGCATATTTTACGATAGATATCACTGACCAGCTCAAAACGTGTTTTGATAAAATGAAAAAGTGCCTTTCTCTCTTCGCTATCAGGAAGCCATTCACGCGGGATCGATCGTAAGATATCTTTGATAACATCAATATCGAGCTCTCTGACTGTATACACATATGGCAAAAAATCATTTGCGTATATCCAATTTGAGAGAAATGATCCATACAAATTTTGATCGTATATACGGATACGATATTCCCAATCACGTAGAGAATATGCTGTCCATCGACCACTTCTGAATAAATGTGAATGGTCAATGCCATAAAGCGTATACATACTGTCTTCATTCGGGGATAAGAGCATATTTTTCCTGTTATGGGTGCGATCGGCATTATGAAATAAATGGTCAAACAATACCATGCCTGCAACCTCATTACGATTGACAATGGCAGTTAACGATTCGCTTGTGACGTATCGTACATCTTCCAGATATCGTGATGCAAAATGGATGCCGACACTGATTCCTCCTTCAGTAAGATAGGGATATTGTTCAAGCCATTCTTTTGTGATACAAAAATAATCACTTACAGGGAACGGTAATCCAAGTATACGACCAAAACAAGAGGCGATATACTCATTGGCAAGCACCTTTCCACCCAGTGGATTCGCTATGATCTTTACAATATATCTATGCCCGTCATCAGCACGAAAAAAAAGAGGGGAAGTTGCCCCAACGCCGACTTCCCCCAGATACTCTTCAGCGAGTAACATGACATTGATCTCCTTTATATATGCTTAATGCTACTCTAACAAACTGCTGCCGACTGCAGTGATCGTCTTAAGATTAACAACGACCGATCGGATCGTAGCTTCTGTGATCGGATCACAAGCTCCCGGTAAGAAGATATCATCTACCGTAATGATCGCGAGATCATCGCACATACTGCTCAAAATACCGTTGATCGTAAAACCGCCAAGTATCGTAAGACTGATACTGTCACCGACCATGCGTTTCATCAAACAGATCAGACCATCAGCTTCACCGCGCAAGATATTGGAATTCGCAACCGCAGTACAAGACGAGATCAACGGATCAGCAACGATACCTGTACCTTTGGCTGCTATTGTCCAAAGATCGACGCGAAGGAACGAAGTCGTCGTTCTTGCGCCACCGGGCGTCAATATCTCAACTGCCGTTGAATCCGACAATACAGCAGGAGATAAGATGGCGATACGATTATCATGGATCGCTTGTAAGTTACCAAAATAGACAAACCCGTTAATGCCAAACAACACGATATCGCTGTTGAGCTCTCTTTGTAATTCTTTTACAAGGTCTTCATTTCTGAAATCAGACCAAAAACATCCCA
>JAFSAX010000066.1 GCA_017442105.1 Selenomonadales bacterium
AGGTCAATCCGACATACGTATCGCCGTCACGCCAAGCGGCATGTGCTTTGAGTCCGGGGACGATCGCAAGGCGAAGGCCGTATATCATTTCTTCGCCATCGTATTCCGCGCTGAGTGTGGTTGCGGGGAAGATGGCTCTGCCCGTGACGCCGAGCGGATTGAAGGTTTTTTCGATACCGCCGAATACGCCGTCAAAGCGGCCGTCACCGATCCCTGCATGGACACGAAATCCAAGTGGAAGGGCTTTGCTGGCTACGGCATAGAATGTTCGATCATATTCATCGAGGGCATCTTCCATCCCGACTGCAATGCCGGGACGAACGACATTCTCCGACATGAGCGAGAATTTTGTATTCAAGTATAGATCTCTTCCGCGGTCGCCGTCATAGTCAACTGTTGCCGCGCTGATCTCCCAAGCGTTCGACATACCGTAGCCGACTGTATACGCATCACCGTCTTCAAGATGATGGTATCCGAGCGAGAAATGTCCGTCACGCAGAACGTCTGCTGTCGGTGTATAGAGCATACCCGTCGAGCCTGTCACTGTCGGAGCAGCTTGTGCCGCATTGGCAGTAAGAAGAAGTGCCGCGCATACGGCTGTTATCGTTCGTTTCATCATGTTCTCCAATATTACGATTTGCTTTCGAGTTCAGCCAATCGTTTTTCCAATTTTTTTACCTGTTTAATAAGGTCGGGAACCTTACGCGCCGATGCTTCCTGACGGAGCCAGTTGACGTGCGGGCCTGCCGGGAATCCTGCATAGAACGATTTTTCCGGTACGTCTGCAATAAGGCCACTGCGTGCCGCAAGCACGGAGTTGCTTCCGATGTTGATATGACCGACGGTACCGCATTGTCCGCCGAAGG
The DNA here is from genome assembly GCA_017442105.1 of Selenomonadales bacterium. Taxonomy (NCBI): domain Bacteria; kingdom Bacillati; phylum Bacillota; class Negativicutes; order Selenomonadales; species Selenomonadales bacterium. Next base: position 867 of record JAFSAX010000066.1, read on the forward strand.
TAACGTGGTGACCGACGATCGTCGAGCCGGAGATGCCTGTCTGCGCAACAACAAGACAGCCTTCGCCCAATACGACGTTATGGCCGAGATGAACGAGGTTGTCGATCTTAGTACCTTTGCCAACGATCGTGCTGTTCATGGCAGCACGGTCGATACCGACGTGCGCACCGATCTCAACGTCGTCTTCCAAAATGACGTTGCCGATTTGCGGAACTTTGTGATGAACACCATCTTTCGTAGCGAAACCGAATCCGTCACCGCCGATAACGGTGCTGCTGTGGATGATGTTGCGGTTACCGACACGGCAGCTTTCGTAGATCGTCACGTTCGGATAGAGGATCGTATCTGCACCGATTTGGGCACCGACCCCGACATACGTATGCGGATAGATAACGGTGTTATCACCGACTGTTACATTATCATCGAGGACAGCGTATGCCATGATGGCAACATTTTCACCGAGCTTGACATTTTCGCCGATCACGGCAGTCGGGTGGATACCGCGTTTTACTTCTGCGCGCGGCGAAAACGCGGCAAGAAGCTGTGCAAATGCCGCACGCGGGTTAGCGACACGAATCGCAGGTTTGGCGAACGTTTCTACGTCCATGCCGATGATAACGGCACCTGCATTCGAAGCTTCTGCTTTTTCCAAATGAGGGGGAACGGCAAAGGTCAGATGATTCGGGCCTGCATGGTCGATATCAGACAGTGCATGGATTTCCAACTCCGGCGCATCAGAGCATACGCCACCGATCATTTCCGCGATTTCTTTTAACGTTTTTTTCATCATGTACCCCCTCCTTTTTTACTGCAATTTTTTGATTACATCATCGGTTACGTCGATGCCGCCTTGTGCAACACCCTGTTTATAAAGGATCAAGTTGAGTTTCTTTTCAGCTGCAACTTCACTCGTTGCTGTTTCCATCGTTGCTTCGAGCTGTGTTTCAAGACCTTTTTTGATCACCATGAATTCCTGCATCGTTTCTTTTTGTTTTTTTGCAAACTGTGCAGCGGACATCGTTTTCTGGTCTTTGCGGAGCTGTTCTTGCAAAGCTTCACCTTTGGTCGTCAATTCCTGCTGGATCGCTTGGATCTTCGGACTTTCTGCCATAACACGCTGTCCGTCCAATACGCCGAATTGCGGTTCGGAGCCGCAGCCTGCTACGAGTAAAGTGCCCATCAATGCCATTCCAACAAGCAATCCTTTTTTCATCTTCATCTTGATATTCCTCCATTCATCTTACTGTTGTTCCTGCTTTTTGCACGCCTCGATCACCGCGTCGGTGATGTCGACAGCCGTGACATTCGCACGAACATCGCTAAGTACGATCGTCAATTCTTGTTCAAGCGCAATGCGCTCTACTTCTGCCTTGATATCTCGCAAGATCATATTTTTGATCTCTTCTTGTTGTTTCCGTTTTTCGTTATATATCTTTTCACTTGCCTCTACGTCGGCTTTCAGCTTGCGATTCAGTTCATCGAGCTGTGCCATCATCGCATCATTCGGCTGACCTGTTTTGGCAGATGTCATAAGGCTGTATTCTTCACCGATCTGCTGAACGTAGGCCTGCATCTCTTCAGAAGCAGCTTTTTGTTCTGCCATCATTTCTTCCGTCATTTTTCTTGCGATCGACTGATAAGCTGCACCCAATTTGGCATCTTCTTCCTGTTTGAGCGACTGCATCTGTTTTTCCAAGGAAGCACGCTCTTCATCGGATATTTTCAGCGTTTCGAGTTTCAACTTGATGTTGAAGATCGGCAATTTGTATTCATCCGTGATCTGACTGCGCAGTTTTGCAAATTCTTCACTTGCCGCTTTTCGTTTGGCAAGATCAGCTTCCGCCAAACGTTTGTTGAGCTCCGTTTCTTTGGCAGCGACTTTTTGATTCGCTTCGGCATAGAGTGCCTGCTGACCTGCCGTCATACTTTGTGATACTTCCATCTGAAGCCCGGACGACATCGTCATCATCTTACCGCGCTCAAGCTTTGCTTTCATATTTTGTTGCAGCTCGGTTATCTCTCGTTCGAGCGCCTCTATCTCACCATATCGCGGATGTGCCTTCACGGCACGCATCGATTCAAGGACACCGAACTTTTCGGCACTTACCATTTTCGTTTGGGCTTCTTGACCGCTTGACGGTATCGAAAAGTTTCCCATTCCGAAATATCCGCCAACCCCGATGATAAGAGCAGTGACGATCGCAATCCCAATCTTCGTTCGATTGTTCATTGAATCACCCTTCCTAATAAAGTGCCGAGCAGGATACCCTGCTCGGCACCGAAACATTGCAAGAATTATTTTTTACGGGGCCGCATAATGCTTGCTTGATTATTTGAAGTTTTTCACGACCTCTTGCGTAATAT
>JAFSAX010000067.1 GCA_017442105.1 Selenomonadales bacterium
GAAGGAAGGCGTGCTTATTTTTATAGGAGAAAGCATCCTTATCTGTGAAAAGATAAGGGTGCTTTTTTATATATAGAAAGAAAATAAAAGCGACAGGCGCAAATGACGAATGAAATCTTGTCCGAGGACAGATGCGGTATGCTTCGGATAAACAAAGAATAGTGCGAATTATATATACAAATGTCTTGCGGGGGGGGTACAACGGTGTTATAATCAAAATAACCAAAAAGAATAATCGATTATAGACAGGCATAGGTATATGGATTTTTGTAACTGTGTTCAGTTCACCTGCGGTGGGCAGGTCGTATAAACGAAGGGGGAATCATCCATGAAAAAGAACTTGGCGAAACATATCACACTCGGTATTATGGTCGGTACGATGTTGATGGGCAGTAGTGTTGCTTTGGCAGGTGCTATAGTGGCAAGCAGTAACTCACTTGCGGCAGGAAATGCAGCTGCAATGGCAGAAGACAGTATCGTTATCGGCTTCGGTGATGGTACAGGGAGTAGCGAGGACGGCAGTACTGCATTTGCAGAGGCTACCAATAGCGTCGTTATCGGTGCGCGTTCCAGTGCGGGTGCGCCTTTGCTTCCCGGGAATAATCCTACAGGTAGCAATAGTGTTGTTATCGGTGCTGACTCGCACGTTAATAGTTACAATAACGTTGCTGTCGGTGCAGGGATCAATTCTCTGAGTGGGTCTAATAATGTTATCTTAGGCTATGGGTCTTCTACGGGAGGCGGTTTCAGCAATGTCGTCAGTGTCGGCAGTGGAGTGGCTCCTGCAAATACAACTGATCCGACCCTTGCTCCGCAATACAGACGGATCATCAATGTGGCTGACGGTGTCAATGACCACGATGCGGCAACGGTAGGACAGCTCAATGCGGCACTTGCCAATGTATCGGGCGGTAATGTTGACTTGACTGATTATTATACGAAGACAGAAGCAGATGCTTCATTCATCAAGGCGACCCAAAACGGCAATGACAGCGTGATAACGAATGATGTCGTGATAGATACAGGCAACGCGAATACGATCACGCTTGATGCGGACGGTATCACCGTAGGTGATAATTCCACTCATATGGATGAAGAAGGCTTCTACGCTTCGGATAACGGTGTACATACGTATGACGGTGCCAATGCGGCTATGATGAAAGACGGCAGAATAAAAGGTGCGGGCGGTGCGTTCACAGTCGATACGAGCGGTAATGTGACGGCAACGAACTTGTACACGAAAGATGACGTTGATGGCTTGCTTGATGATAAAGCCAATGCGGCAGATGTCTATACGAAGACGGAAGCCGACAGCCTCCTCGATGCGAAAGCAGATGCGGCAACGACATTGGCAGGCTATGGTATCACCGATGCGTACACCAAGACCGATATCGACAGCATGATCGGCGGCAGTACGCAGGATATCAGCGCACTCGAGAGCAGAGCCGATGCAATGCAAGAGGATCTCAGCGACCTTAATGCAGAAGTCGTAAAAACGAACGATCACTTCAACGCCGAGCTTCAAAAGACGAATGACCATTTCAATACCGAGCTTGGTAAAACGAATCAGCAGGTCGTTGCCAATGCGCAAGGCATCGCGGCTAACAGCAGTGCTATCACAGGCCTCGATCAGCGCGTTACTTCGCTCGATGGTCGCGTAGATAAAGTCGGTGCAGGTGCGGCGGCTCTCGCGGCACTC
>JAFSAX010000068.1 GCA_017442105.1 Selenomonadales bacterium
GCCATTCCATGGCTCCCCCTGACGAAAAGTGTCTGCATAGCAGACCGAGGGAGATACCCCACCTATTCCATGGCTCCCTCTGACGAGGGAGCTGTCTGCGTAGCAGACTGAGGGAGAGACACCGCCCTGCAAGAACGACTACTACCCCATACTTCGATTTATGCCGAAACATAAAAATGACCTCCCCATCGACCGATATATCAGTCAACAAGAAGGTCATCTCATACAATATTTCGCCCTGCGAATCAGATCGGTACCAAAACGGGAGGTAAGGCTCAACGTGCCTTACGTCCGTCTATAGCCCCTGCGAATCAGCAAGATACCAAAACTCTCTAGAGAGGTACAATTCCTCGAAAAGAGTTTAGATACCCTGCCAATTCGGGAGGTAGCCAAGCCGCATATCTCGGCGAGGTCTGCCGTCTGCGTTTATATACCCTGCCAATTCAGGAGGTACCCAAACCAAGCACCATGCTCGCTTCCTTATTCTATACCCTGCCAATTCAGGAGGTAGCCAAGCTGTGACGGGCAGGGACGAGGCAAAGGCGGCGTTTATATACCCTGCCAATTCGGGAGGTACCCAAACCGAAAGGCGCGCTTGGGTGCTGGATCGTTCGTTTATATACCCTGCCAATTCGGGAGGTACCCAAGCTTCATCCTCCAATCTTTTTCTTAGCTAACGTTTATATACCCTGCCAATTCGGGAGGTACCCAAGCTCATTATCTGTTTCCCACACTTATATTATGTTTATATACCCTGCCAATTCGGGAGGTACCCAAGCTATAGCTTGGGAATAAGGTCTGTTACCTTTGTTTATATACCCTGCCAATTCGGGAGGTAGCCAAGCTTCCCTACTCCAAAACCTATAGCAATCTTCGTTTATATACCCTGCCAATTCGGGAGGTAGCCAAGCCTCAAAAACGGCAGGATTTCCTGCTTCTCTGAGAATTGCCTTTTGCCGAAGCAATAGGACTTATGCTCTCTCCACAGGCGTAGATTATAGAGTTCCCCTGTTATACCAAGGTACTCTTTTTATGCGTTTTCAGGCGGTAACCTGGATATTATTCATTGCATATTGTTTGATATTGATCGCCGCATTGACGTCTCGATGTTCGATCGTCGCACCACAATGCGGGCAAGTCCATTTGCGGTCGGACAGCTTGAGCTTCGTGTTGACCTCTCCACAGAAGCGGCATGTCTTGCTCGACGGATACCACTTATCGACTTTGACGAGCTGTTTGCCCTGCCATGCGAGCTTGTATGCGAGCATCGCGGTGAACATACCCCAGCCGTTGTCACCGACAGACTTGCCGAAGCTGAACTTTCTGCCTTTTTTCCGTTTCGCCATATCCTTAACGCTAATATCCTCAATGGCTATGACATCGTACGCACTTACAAGATAATACGCCTTCTTATGCAGGAAGTCGGCTCTCTGATTGGCGATCTTCTCATGCAGGACAGCTATCTTGTGCTTCTGCTTTTGGACGTTCCTGCACTCATCAAGCGGTCTGTGGAATATAGGTCTGCCGAGTGTGTCACGCTTCTTGATATTCGCTTCGAGCTTGCGGCTGAGCCGTCTCTGCTCGCGCACCAGCTTTTTCTGCGCCTTGCGGAAGTAGTGCGGATACCCTGCACCGTTTCCTTCGGAATCCACGTACAGCTCTGCCATCGCATAGTCGAGTCCGATAAACTTTGCAGGTATAATGGGAAATACTTGGTTTTCGTATCTTACCAGTATGCTTGCATAATATCTTCCCGACGGTGTCTTGCTGATGGTAACTGTCTGAATAGAAGCGTTGTCCATGAGCGGTCTATGCATCTTCATCTTGATGAGGCTCTTGAGCTTGGGAATCTTAAGATTGCCGTTTTCGATATCGACATTGGCACATCTTTTGTCACGATAGGTCGTGAAGGTCTGGTGGTTGTCTTTTTTGCTCTTGAAGCGAGGCTTGCCTGTATTGTGCTTGAAAAAGTTATCATATGCTGTTTTTAGCTGCAACTTGGCATAGTTCGGCACGTTCGAATCGACTTCTCTCATCCACGGATTGTCTTTTTTCAGCTCTGCATATGAATCGACTTTGTGCTTACCTGTTTCTTCATAATGCTTGTTACATCTGTCCAGAAGCTGATTGTAGACGAATCTCGCACAGCCGAAGCACTTCGCGAAGTATTCTCTCTGCTCCCGATTCGGATAGATGCGATACTTGTACGCTCTGTTCAGCACACCGCTGTTTGCATCGCCCTTCTTTGACATCACCGCTCACCTCCTCCCGCTTCCATCATTGATATAAGCCTGTATGATTCTTTCGGTTGGCTTATCTTTAATATATCATATTTGGTTATTATTATAAAGCATTATTGCATATTTTGACATACTCCTTCCACGGCTCACTCCGCAAGAACAGCTACTATCCCCATACTCTGCCGACACCTTCTCTCTGCATCATATCTCCGTCAAAAAAAATTCAACTTTTCTCTCACTTTTTTTCTGCCCCTTTTTCGCGTCCTTTACTCTATCTCTCTCACGCTCTCATTTTCTCGCTTATACGCCCGTTTCCTTACTTTTCACGAAAATACAAAACACTATTGACATTATGTCGGAAATACATTATACTGAAACCAACTTGAAGGTCGTATGTACCAGACATAGCAAGTGAATGTGACGTTAAAGTAAGTCACGATTCTCGTCTTTAGATGAAAATGACGGCATCGTCCTGTTTGTGAGAGGCAGGACAAGTGTTACCAGTGGAGCCTTTGCCTGCCCTACTGACGAGACGCCCAAGAACGACCCACCTTCCGCATAAGCTCACTATGAACGGAAGCACCTATATTTTTTACCTTGAAGGTCGTATGTACCATACATTGCAAGCGAATGTGACGTTAAAGTAAGTCACGATTCTTGTCTTTAGATGAAAATGACGGCATCGTCCTGTTTGTGAGAGGCAGGACAAGTGTTACCAGTGGAGCCTTTGCCTGCCCTACTGAACAAGACGCCCAAGAACGACCCACCTTCCGCATAAGCTCACTATGAACGGAAGCACACGACAAAAAGCAGTCAATAGAGCTGCTCATACCGAAGCATCAGGAGGCAAACAATGTCCACCATCATCACCTGCGACGCACAGCGCTGTCGCCACCATGAGGACGGCCACTGCTCAAAAGACGCCGTCACTCTCGCCAACGCCGACTTTACCTATCTGTCATTCGAAGCAGTAGGCGGTTGGCAAACAAGCGACGGGGACGAACAATTTTGCCAAGACTTCGCCGAAAGGAGCGACTAGCCATGCGCGCCCGCAACATCAAGCCGGGATTTTTCCGCGATGAACAGCTCCTCAAGACCTCGCCTCTCGGCAGGCTTCTGTTTGCAGGTCTGTGGTGTCTTGCCGATCGCGAAGGCAGACTGCTCGACCGTCCTGCTCAGATAAAATGGGATATCCTCCCTGCCGACGACTGCGACGTGAATGCACTGCTCACCGAGCTTGCCATGCGCGGATTTATTCGCCGATACACAGTTGACGGCACTCGGTATATCGAAGTCACACGCTTCCTTGCGCATCAAAACCCGCATCATAAAGAGAAGGCCAGTCTGATCCCGCCTCCTCCTGACACTACCCCTGCGCAAAAACACGATTCGACCCTGCTGATTCCTGATTCCTTGATTCCTGATTCTCTGATTCCTTCTGCCGTAAGTCAGCTTGACGGAGATAGGCGCATGATAGGCTCTGTCCTGCCCGATGTAAAAGCCGTCGATAAGACCGATACCCCATCAGGTTCAACCTTATCACGGCATCTCTCCTCGGCAAAAGCCGTCGATAAGACCGATGCCCCATCCTGCTCAGCCTTATCGCGACCTCCCACTTCGGCAAAAAGCATACAAACGACCGACCGCAAGGCGAATATTTTTTTAAGCCGACAAGACGGAAATACCGCAATAAGTGCGCCTTGCAAACAGGTCAAACACGCTACAAGCTGGGTAGAGGGATTCTTTGGGGAGTGAGGGAGGAAGGAGCGTTTTCCTCAAGAGAGTGTTATCATGCGTATCAAACTCGCAAATTATTCCTTCCCATAAGTTCATTGTCTCTCCCTTCTCTTTACTTTTTGCGGTCAAAAAGTAACAAAAACCCTCGGGCGACCATCTCCGTCCTGCGAGTATGTATTCTCACGCTTCGCTCCGCTAGCGGTCGTGCCTTGATTCCAAACGAGATGACACGCCCGCACGTCAGAACTCACTTCACATTCGTTCGTTCAAACATCTGACGCAATGCACTACGCTACGGTTCGGTACATACTTAGCGCAGGACTACAAAAACGCCCGAACCCATGAAGAATGACGGGAAATGAAAAAGAATAAAAGGCATCTCTCTTTTCTTTCTTCCCATTCCCTGCATAAGGAGCCCTATTATGACGGAAATACAAAATTCTATATCACACAAAGCACCACCACACCTTACAAAAGCAAATCGCACCCCGTTCGCCGCGCTCGTTGACGAGGCC
>JAFSAX010000069.1 GCA_017442105.1 Selenomonadales bacterium
AGGTAAGATCAAGAGCCTTCTGACGGTGTTTTTGCCCATCTTCATCGCGCAGGTGGCATTCACGGCGACGGGCTTTTTCGATACGGTGATGAGCGGTCAGACAGGAGAGGCACAGCTTGCAGGCGTGGCGGTCGGGACGAATATCTGGGCACCTGTGTTCGTCGGCATGGTCGGTGTGATCGGCGGTCTGACACCTATCTTCGCACAGAAGTACGGTGCGCGCAGGATGGAGGAGCTGTCTGCGCTTTTTATGCAGGCTGTCTATATGGCGGTGCTGATGACGGTGTTCGTGCTGGGGCTCGGATTCGCGTTCGTCGATATGATACTGGCGCAGATGACGCTCGATGCGGAGGTAGCGCGCGTGACACGCGGGTATCTCCTCGCGATCGGGACGGGGGTACTCCCTATGTTCGTCGTGTCGTCGATGCGTAACTATATCGATGCGCAAGGGTTCACACGCATCTCGATGATCATCACGCTCATCTGTGTGCCGTTCAATATCTTTATGAACTGGCTTTTGATCTTCGGCAAGTGGGGCTTTCCCGCGCTCGGCGGTGTCGGTGCAGGGGTGGCATCGAGTTTGATGTACTGGCTCGCGCTCGTTCTCGCTGTCGGTGTGCTGAAGACGATGGAGCCGTTCAAAGGACAAAAGGTGTTTCGTCTGCCGCGTCCCGATGTGCGTGCATGGCTCGATGAGCTGAAGACGGGGCTTCCCATCGGCGGAAGTATCTTCGTCGAGATGAGCATCTTTTGCTTGGTGGGACTTCTTATCACCGAGTACGGCACGAGCGTCATTGCCGCACATCAGTCGGCACTCAACTTTTCTTCGTTTATCTATATGATACCGCTCAGCATCGGGTCGGCGATGACGATCCTCGTCGGGTTCGAGGTCGGAGCAAAGCGCAATCGCGATGCGAAGGTCTATACGCGTATCGGTATCGGTATGGCACTTGCCATCGCGTGCTGTACGGCTGTCGGTCTGATGAGCTTCACGCGCGAGGTCGCAGGCCTCTATACGTCGGAGGAGCATCTTCTTCCGCTTCTCGAATCGTTCCTCGTCTACGCTGTCTTCTTCCAAGTGTCGGATGCCATTGCCGCACCGATACAGGGGGCATTGCGCGGATATAAGGACGTTACTGTTACGATGGTCATGGCTATCATCGCCTACTGGGTCATCGGTCTGCCTGTCGGCTATCTCCTCGCACAGAACGGCTATGAGGCGTACGGCTACTGGGTCGGCTTCATCACAGGCATCGCCGTCAGCGCGGTACTTCTGTTTCTGCGTATGCGCTACCTCCAGAAAAACAAGTTCCCTGAGGAATAGGGGATATGGTACAATGGGGGGTGAGGGAAAAGGGGTTGGCTTAGGCTCTTTTTCTTGCGGTGCGTATCGACACTCGCAAGGAATTCTTTTTCGTAGCAGGTGGCTTCTCCCTTCTCTTTGACTTTCTTTGTCAGCAAAGAAAGTTACAAAGAAACTGCATCGCTCTTGAAAAAGGACTACTGCCTACTGCTATCACCCAATTCCTTTTTCAAAGGCGATGGTTGCGCCGATGGAAGTTTCGGCATAGCTGAGAAGGGGATACGATCAGCTTTATTGATAATTTATTCTTAGACATTATTCCTTTTATATCATATACCTAAGGAGAATCCTCATGAAAAAATCACATCAGACTTGGCTGAAGGAAGAGGCCGAGAAGTGGGTGGAGAAGGATATCATCACCGCTTCGCAGGCAGAGAAGATCCTCGCCGAGTATCCGGAAAAACAGATCTTGCCTATGACGTTTCAGCGTACGTTCAGCGCGCTGGGGGCTGTCCTGATCGCGATCGGGGTGCTCCTCGTCTTGGCGCATAACTGGGATGCGCTGTCACGCGGTGTTCGTCTGACGAGTGTGATCTCACTTCTCGTATTGTCGCAGGGGGCGATGCTTGCCACGATGCATATCGAGAAGCTTGCCCGATATCGTGAGAGCGTGTCGATCGTGCTGTCGCTGATGGTCGGTGCCGCACTCGTTCTGACGGGGCAGACGTTCTATCTCGGCATCGACACCTCATGGCTGTTCGGTGTCTGGATGGTGCTCGTCTTGCCCATTGCGCTTCTTACCGAAACGGTACTGCCGATCTTCGTCTATGCCATACTGTTCTTCATATGGCTCACGCAGGCGTATGATGCGTGGTATATCTGGCTCTCGTGGCCGCTTCTTCTCGTGCTCATACCGCTTCAGCACAAGCTCGAAGAGGCCGAAACGCGCGGATTCCATGCGCTGACTTGGTTGATCGTCATCGGTCTTGTTGCCGCGTTCCTCGTATGTTTCCGTCCGTATTTCGGCGACCTTGCCGTGCAGATCATGGCACTTTTCCTTTATCGGATGTCGGCACTCGGCATCGAACTGAACCGTGCGGACGAGCTGTGGAACAGACCGCTCTTTTCGCTCGGGTTCACAGGTTCGCTCTTTTGTATGTTCCTGCTGACCTTCTACAATCTCTGGCATCATTCGAGCGATATCGCAGGCGATGCGCCTGTCATCGTGTTCGTCGGTATGTTTGCTATTGCTCTTTTCAGCGTATGGCAGAACAGCCGCCGTATGCGCGGTGATCTCTTGGCGCGGTTCTCGGCACTGGCCGTGCCTATCGTCGGCTTCACGAGCCTTCTGTGGCTGTTCGGTATGCCGGACTGGCTCGCCGTCGGTATTATGAATGCCTACCTTATCATCGTCGGTCTGTATCTCATGGTGCGCGGATATGTGCGCCAGCAAGTCAGCATATTCAATGTCGGTATGCTTCTTATCACAGCACTCATCGTCGCACGCCTCTTTGACGTCGACATGAACTTCTTGGTGCGCGGTGTCCTCTACATCGTGCTTGGCGTCGTATTCTTCGGCGTCAACTACCGCATGAGAAAACAAAAAGGAGGTGTGACGAGCCGTGAAAATACCGTTTCTGAACAAGTGGAAAGCGTGGCGGGAGAGCCGCAAAAAGTCGCATCTGACGATGGTCAAGCCGATGCAGACGAGCGACCGACAAGACCTGTCCTCCGCGTCGTCGAATCGGACGATCGCGCAAAAACTGACGAGCCTGAGCCCGGTGCAGGCACTGACAAATAACAGTGTGCTTCGCAGCAAGACGGTGCTTTTCGTTGCGCTTGCACTCCTCCAGCTTGCCATACCGTTCTATCTGGCAGGATCGTACAGCAGCGTTCTTACCGAAGGCGACACATACCGATTCGCACTCAAAGCGACCAAGGCTACGGATATCCGCCACGGCAGCTATGCGTATCTCAACATCGAAGAAGATCACGGCCCGTACCGTTCGCATATGAAACGCGGCGATACCGTCTACGCCATCCTCGATAAGTCGAAGCTCGGTCTGGCGCGCGTTATCGAAGTGCGCTCTACCGTCCCCGAAGGACATGACTACATCACAGCCGAAGTCTACGATATCCGCGGCGGCGAAGCGTATCTTACGTATCCGTTCTCGCTCTACTACTTAAATGACGAAGACCGCCGTCACCTCGAGATCGAATCACTCAAGGATAAGATGCAGTACACCGTCACCGTCAAAGTAAAAGACGGCAAAGCAGTTGCCGAAAAACTCAACTTCAATGAGTAAAAAAAGAAGGGCGTTCCCCGTGCGTGGGGAATGCCCTTTTCGTATGTGCGGGAGGGAGAGGGGGGAACGCAGGGCGTGTTTTCTTTTTCTTATCGTGCGTATTGTCGGGTCGCGTCTAGCCAATCGGTTTCGCTATCGCTTACTCTTCCCTTTCTCATTACTTTTTGGCTCGCCCCAAGGGAAACAACGAAAAATCACTCTTTTTTGTGTTCATTTCTTTGCTGTCCAAAGAAACGAACCAAAGAAAGACAGCCTCCTCGTACGGTTTGCGAGCGAACTGGCAC
>JAFSAX010000070.1 GCA_017442105.1 Selenomonadales bacterium
CAGCAAGTTTTCCACGTTTCATCACCTTCCGTTATTTACTCGTATGCACTATCGGCTCATTGATCTGACCCTCAAAAGCCTAGTTATATACCATTATATTGTATCATTATTTTTCACACTTCGTCAATCCACTTTCCATAGACTTCTTATATATGATGATGGTTATCATCTCACACAAAATGAGTCAACTTATTCTTGTACGTTATTATACCATACATAGTAGATTCCTTCAAGGAATGTTTTGTTCTGGTTCTTATATACAAGACGCAATAAACTATACTGTTTTTGTATGCATTTTAAGATATAGCATTGTTTTCGTCAATACCTCTCAGCAATTTCTGCATCATATACAAAAAGGGACGAAGCAAATGCTCCGTCCCTTTTTAGCACTCGATCATCCCGATATTGCGATCGGAAAAATAACAGTATGCCGCTCTTGCTTCTTCATCATCGGCAAGATGAAACGCGACCCTCGCGAAGCCTTCCGTTTTCTTTCGCTGACCGCCGATATCTGTCTGAAGGTAGACCCACTGCGGAATGCCGTCACGCGGAAAATTCATATCAACGACCGTCGTTTGCCCGTCCGCATGGATACGACATCCATCCTTGATATCGATAAGATTCGGCTCCTGCATCAATTCACCACAGCACGAGATCGGTACACCTGCATCGTGTATCAGTCCCAGCAGATTACCGCAATGATGACAGTAGAGAAACTTACGCTGCTTCATCCATATCCCTTCCTTTCCAAGACATCGCTCTTATCATGCCCATGACGCGCGTATTTCAAACAAAAAAGACGCCCCTCCAAAAGAGAAGCGTCTGTTCTTATTTAGTTATCCTGTGCCGCATTGACCATCGGCGGAATGATCTGTTTTTTACGCGACATAACGCCCGGCAAGTAGATCATGTTGTCTTCGAGTTTGTCGAAGGCTTTTTCTACGACAGCCTGCGGACCGCCTGCAACGAGGAGGAACGTACCTTCTTCGAGGATATCCGTTACCATCATGAGGTACATATTGTAACCTTTGGCTTCATTGACGGCTTCCATCTGTGCAAGAAGGTCTGCTTTGAGGTCGAGGACTTCTTTCGTATCCATGACGGAGAGCTGGCTGACTGCAACAAGGTAGTCGCCCATTTTGAATTCTTTCATATCGTTGGCTACGATCTCGGGAATCGTCATATCGCCGATACCGGAACCTGCTTTGAGCATATTCATGCCGTATTCGTAGAGATCGACACCTGCGATCTGAGCCAATTTTTCAGCCGTTTCTTTATCTTTCGGCGTGCAAGTCGGCGATTTGAAGAGGACTGTATCCGAAAGGATCGCCGAGAGAAGAAGGCCTGCAATATTCTGCGGGATCTCTACGCCGTACTGCCAGTAGAGGTTCGCAACGATCGTGCAAGTACAACCGACAGGTTCGTGGCAAATGAAGATCGGATCGCTCGTTTCCATACCGCCCAAACGGTGATGGTCGATCATTTCAACGACTTTTGCCGCAGCGATACCTTCTACCGCCTGACCTTTTTCGTTGTGGTCAACGAGAATGATCTTTTCTTTTTCGGGAACAACAA
>JAFSAX010000071.1 GCA_017442105.1 Selenomonadales bacterium
ACTTCGCGAACCTTCGCTCGGTCCTTGCTTCGGTGTAAAAGGCGGCGCGGCAGGCGGCGGTTACGCACAGGTCGTACCGATGGAAGATATCAATCTTCATTTCACGGGTGACTTCCATGCGATCACATCGGCACATAACTTGCTTGCAGCAGTTATCGATAACCACCTTCAGCAGGGCAACGAACTCGGTATCGACCCGCGCAGAATCACTTGGAGACGTGTTGTTGACCTCAACGACCGCGCACTTCGTTTCGTAATGTGCGGTATGGGCGGCAAGATCAACGGTGTACCGCGTGAAACAGGCTTCGATATCACGGTAGCATCGGAAATGATGGCTATCCTTTGCTTGGCAAACGACCTTGACGATATGAAACGTCGTCTTGGTAAGATCGTTATCGGTTATACATACGACAACCGTCCTGTAACGGCTGACGAACTTAAAGTAACGGGCGCACTTACGCTTCTCTTCAAAGATGCGATCAAACCGAACCTCGTACAGACGCTCGAAAATACGCCTGCTATCATCCACGGCGGCCCGTTCGCGAATATCGCACATGGCTGCAACAGTGTTATGGCAACGAAATTCGCTCTCAAATTGGCTGATATCGTTGTAACAGAAGCAGGTTTCGGTGCTGACCTCGGCGCAGAAAAATTCCTCGATATCAAATGCCGTTTTGCAGGCTTCAAACCGGATGCAGTCGTATTGGTTGCAACGGTTCGCGCGCTCAAAATGCATGGCGGCGTAGCAAAAACGGACTTGACGACAGAAAACCTCGATGCGCTCAAAGCAGGTATGACGAACCTCACGAAACACATCGAAAATATGCATAAATTCGGTCTTCCGGTAGTTGTTGCTATCAATGCGTTCCCGACGGATACGCAGGCAGAACTCGCTTGCGTAGAAGAATGCTGTAAAGAACTCGGCGTAGATGTTGTTCTTTCCGAAGTATGGGCAAAAGGCGGCGAAGGCGGTCTCAAACTCGCAGAAAAAGTTCTCGAAGCTGTTGAAAAACCGAATAACTTCCGTTTCATGTATGATACGAACGCGTCGATCAAAGACAAAATTGCAGCAATTGCAAAAGAGATCTACGGTGCAGACGGTGTCAACTATTCGCCGGCAGCTGACAAAACGATCAAAGAACTCGAAGCAATGGGCTTCGTAGATACGCCGATCTGTATGGCAAAAACGCAATACTCGCTCAGCGATGATATGACGAAACTCGGTCGTCCGAGCGGTTTTAAAATCACGGTCAGTGAAGTACGTATCGCAGCAGGCGCAGGCTTCATCGTTGCTTTGACGGGTAACATCATGACGATGCCGGGTCTTCCGAAACGTCCTGCAGCTGAACGTATGGATATCGACAATAACGGCAAGATCACGGGCTTGTTCTAATCACAGCAGAAAGGCGAGCTTGTATGAAGATTGCTGTTGAATTGGTACCGCGTACTGTCGATGCGGTGCGAGATGATCTGAAGATCGTTGAAGCGTGCTGTCCTCAGCTCGATATCATCAATGTGCCCGATTTGGTTCGCTATGAAACGAGAAGCTGGCAGGCATGTGCTACGGTGCAGTCGCCGTTCCTTCGTACGATACCGCATGTCAGGGCGATCGACATTGACTTGTATCAACCGCTTCCGATGGCAGATTATCTGCGCAAACATCAGATCAAAGAAGTCCTCGTTGTCGGCGGTGATATTCCGCAGGATATGGGACATCGCATCTACCCGAGTACCAGTACAGACATTATTCGCAAATTCAAAGAAGAAATGCCTGAAGTCAAGGTGTATGCGGCCATCGACCAATATCGAACGAGTATGCGCAAAGAAGCGATGTATATTCAGCGTAAGCTGTATGCAGGTGCAGACGGATTTTTTACGCAGCCGTTCTATGATGTTCGCTTCATGGAAATGTACGCAGAGATCCTTGCGGGACATGATGTGTACTGGGGCGTAGCTCCTGTCATGTCAACGCGGTCGGTGTTTTATTGGGAAACGAAAAATAATGTCGTATTCCCGAAAAATTTCGAGCCGACACTTGAATGGAATACGCGTTTTGCTCGTGAAGCACTTGAGGCGGTCGATAAGCTCGGATCGAATATCTATTTTATGCCGATCCAGATGAATCTTGAACGGTATTTCTCCGAAATTTTTAAGTAACATCAATAAGCCTGCCTGTCGTCGGCAGGCTTATTTTTATCAAATCATTAGAGAAAGGTGGTGGATTTTATGAAGATTCGTAAGATCGTTGAAGCATTTGAACCGATGTGTCCGCAAGAAGTGGCCGATCGTGCGCTGGCACTCAAAATGATAGAAGAATATCCGAGCAATGTGCTGACGCGTGACAATCTGTTTGCGCATTTTACCAGTTCGGGCTTTGTTGTAAACGAAACGCTCGACAAGGTGCTCATGGTACATCATCTCATCTATCGGACGTGGGCATGGACTGGCGGTCATGCCGATGGGGAAGCCGACCTCCTGGCGGTCGCGATCCGCGAAGCGGAAGAAGAAACAGGTATCGGAAATCTCAAACCGCTTACAGGAAGAATGGATTCGTTCGATGTACTGCCTGTCTACGGACATGAGAAAAAAGGCGCGTACGTCGGAACACATCTTCATCTGTCTGCCGCCTACATTCTTGTCGCATCCGAAGAAGATGCGATCCGCATCAAAGAAGACGAAAACGACGGCGTGCGTTGGATACCGCGCGATGAGATGGATAAGTATTCGAATGAACCGTACTTGATTCGGATATATGAAAAATTATGGCAGAGGGCAGATATGTATGACAAGAGAACGAAACGATGAGATGTATGCCGTCGGTCAACTGTCGCGCATTGTAGAACCGCTCTTAGCTTGGTATGCGAAAGAAGCGCGTGACCTGCCGTGGCGTAAGTCGCGTGACCCGTATGCGATATGGGTATCGGAGATCATGCTTCAACAGACGCGCGTAGAAGCAGTCAAACCGTATTTTGCAAGGTTTATGGCAGAACTTCCGACGGTCACGCATCTTGCCGAGGCAGACGAAACAAGACTGCTGAAATTATGGGAAGGGCTTGGTTATTACAGTCGTGCGCGCAACTTAAAAAAAGCGGCTTTGTCGGTGGTGCGCGATTATGGCGGACAACTTCCGCGTTCGTATGATGCGTTGCTCTCTTTATCGGGGATCGGCTCATATACGGCAGGTGCCATCGCTTCTATTGCATTCGATATCCCCGTGCCTGCGGTCGACGGCAATGTGCTTCGTATCGTCATGCGTATATTAGCCGATGACAGCGATATTGCCGATGCGAAAACGAAACGCGCAGTAACAGGTCTCTTGACGAGGATCATACCGCGAGATCGGGCGGGAGATTTCAACCAAGCGTTGATGGATCTCGGCGCAACGGTCTGTCTGCCTGTAGGAAAGGCGCGATGCGAAGTATGTCCGCTGAGTGCGTTCTGCGATGCGTATCTCGATGATATCGCAGAAACGCTTCCCGTGAAGTCGGAGAAGAAACAAAGACGTGTCGAGAAGCGAACGGTATGGCTCGTATCTTATGGAGATAAGATTGCGATTCGTTGCAGACCTCCCAAGGGACTGCTCGCTGGGCTATGGGAGTTTCCGAACGAAGAAGGTCATTGCACGATGAAAGCATGGCGCGAGGAGCTGACGGAGCGCGGATGGCATGTGACGAGTATTAGGCAAGCAGGCGAAGCGAACCATATCTTTACGCATATCGAATGGAAGATGAAAGGATATTGGGTAGAAGTCAGCGAACTGATACCGGAGTGGGAATGGATCGGACGCAATGAACTAACAGACGTCTATCCGATCCCAACAGCGTTCAAATATTATCAAGAACAAGTAATGAAAAAGGAGGTGCAAAAATGAATTTTGTAGCGATAGACTTTGAAACGGCGAACCGCGAACGGAACAGCGCGTGCAGTGTGGCAGTCGTGGAAGTGCGTGACGGCAAGCTGTATGACAGCTACTATACACTCATTCGTCCGCCCGAGATGCGATTCGATATGAATTGTATCATGGTACACGGTATCTATCCCAAAGATGTAAAAGATCAGCCGACATTCGCCGATATCTGGCCTGAACTTAATGCGCGATTGGCGGGCAAGATCGTTGTTGCGCATAATGCGTCATTTGATATGGGTGTACTTCGTGCGTGCATTGAGACGTATCATCTTCCGAAACCGAAGTTTCACTATTTTTGCACCGTTCAGATGGCAAGACGTGTCTGGCCGCAACTGCCAAATCATCGTCTTGATACCTTGGCGAATTATTTTAGAATCGATTTTCAACATCATAATGCGATGGATGATGCGAGAACGTGTGCGTACCTTGCGGTATTGGCAGGGCAGGAAAAAGACTGTGATAACATATTTGAGCTGATACACCATATCAAATGGAGCGGCAAGCCGTTCTAGGAAGAAGGAATATGTATGATACTTGTCAGCAGTTGTCTGCTAGGGGAGTGTACGAAATACAGCGGAGGGCATAATCTTCATCCGTTTTTTGAAACGAAGAAAGAAAGTATCATCTCCGTCTGTCCCGAAGTGATGGGCGGTCTTTTAACGCCGCGCCCACCTGCAGAGATCGTGGGTGGCAGTGGGGCTGATGTTATCAGTGGTAGATGCAGTGTATGCTCAAAGGTCGGAACCGATGTAACGGCAGAGTTCCTCTGTGGTGCGAAGAAGGCACTGGCTCTTGCAAACGAGCATCATGTGGAGTATGCCGTGCTTAAAGAGAGTAGTCCGTCTTGCGGATCGCATACTATCTATGACGGCACGTTCTCGGGCGTGAAGCGGGCGGGGGAAGGTGTTACGACGTCGCTTCTTCGTGCGCATGGTATCACGGTATACTCGGAGAAGGAGATTACCGAAGGATTGTGGCAGAAGATGGTTGGTGCATCTTGCGAGAAGGCATGAAAACGGAAAAGAATCCATGATACTCCCTTGACAATAATAAGTGGAAAGTTGTATAGTTATTAAGTAATAAGCAAAAGATGAAGAAGAGAAGGAGTACGCAAACAGTCGGCTCATCAGAGAGAATATCCTTGGCTGGAAGATATTCGAGAGGCGTTGCGGAAGGTAGTCTCGGAATCGCTGCGGTGAAAGAAGAGTAAGCGCAGACGGCGGCACTCGTTATCGTGCACAGAGATTTCGCTTCGGCGAAAAATAAGGTGGTACCGCGAAAGTATGCTCTTTCGTCCTTTACGGACGAAGGGGCTTTTTTTATGGTAAGAAACAGGAGGCAGTAAACATGGAAGAAAAACAGATTCCTACCGTCTATGATCCCGCATCGGTAGAGAAAAAATGGTATGGTTTTTGGGAAGAAAACAATTTGTTCCACGCAGAAGTAGAACAGGATAAACAGCCGTTCAGCGTTGTTATTCCGCCGCCGAACGTAACGGGTCAGCTTCATATGGGTCATGCACTCGATGATACGCTCCAAGATATCATCGTTCGCTGGCGCAGAATGCAGGGCTACAATACGCTCTGGATGCCGGGTACTGACCATGCAGGTATCGCAACGCAGATCAAGGTAGAAGAAATGCTTGCCAAAGACGGCATCTCCCGTCACGATCTCGGTCGTGATGAATTCCTCAAACATGTTTGGGCATGGAAAGAAGAATATGGTGGTCGTATTGTAAAACAGATCAAGAGCCTCGGCGCATCCTGCGACTGGGAAAGAGAACGCTTCACGATGGACGAAGGCTGCTCCAAAGCCGTTCGCGAAGTATTCGTTTCGCTTTATGAACAAGGTCTTATCTATCAGGGCAACCGCATCACGAACTGGTGCCCGCGTTGTAACACGGCACTCAGCGATATTGAAGTAGAACACGAAAATCAGCCGGGTCACCTCTACCATCTTCGTTATTTCGTAGAAGACAGCGAAGAATCGCTCATCATTGCAACGACTCGTCCTGAAACGATGCTCGGCGATAGTGCTGTTGCCGTTCACCCCGAAGACGAACGATACACGCACCTTATTGGCAAACATTTGATCCTTCCGATCGTCGGCAGAAGAATCCCGATCATTACGGACGATTATGTAGATCCGTCGTTCGGTACAGGTGCGGTAAAAGTAACGCCTGCACACGACCCGAATGACTTTGAAATGGGTCAGCGTCACGATCTCGAACAGATCGTTGTCATGAATCTCGATGGTACGATGGCTGACAATGCAGGCAAATATGCCGGTATGGATCGCTATGAATGTCGTAAACAGATCATTGCCGACCTCAAAGAACTTGGCAATCTCGTGAAGATCGACGACCATGACCATGCAGTCGGTCACTGCTCGCGTTGTGACACGACGGTAGAACCGATGCTCTCGAAACAGTGGTTCGTTAAAATGGAATCGCTCGCAAAACCTGCTATCGAAGTCGTGCAGTCGGGCAGAGTACAGTTTGTACCGGAACGCTTCACAAAAACGTACACCAACTGGCTCGAAAATATCCGCGACTGGTGCATCTCGCGTCAGCTCTGGTGGGGTCATCGTATCCCTGCTTGGTACTGTGACGAATGCGGTGAAACGGTCGTATCGCGCGAAGATCAGACCGTATGTCCGAAATGCGGCGCACACATGACGCAGGATCCCGACGTTCTCGATACGTGGTTCAGCTCGGCACTCTGGCCGTTCTCCACGATGGGCTGGCCGGAAGAAACGCCCGAACTGAAACAATTCTACCCGACGAGCGTTCTTGTAACGGGTTATGATATCATCTTCTTCTGGGTAGCGCGTATG
>JAFSAX010000072.1 GCA_017442105.1 Selenomonadales bacterium
ATGGGAGAAGTGAATATAGCTTGGCTCTATGGGAAACATAGTGGTGTGAGATGATGAAGAATGTGGAGCGATAGAGAGTTGCCATTCTTCATCATCTTCTTTTAAGAGTGTCTGGCTGAAAGACGTGTTACTGGCGGCATCGACTGCAATGAATGTACGAGCAATCGTCTCATTGATCTTTTTATCTGTCGGATTGGTAAAGGTATAGCGGATGTAGTATGTATCGCCGTCGATCCAATCTTCCGTTTCGATCGTGATCTGTGACAATTGTGAAGATGTGGCATTCTCCTCTGCCCATGCGCACGGCATCAGCAGTGTCATCATCATACATATCGTAAGTATCAGTCTTGTCATCATATCTGTTTCCTCCCGTGGTGTCGTTACCTGTATTATACTATAAAATAGGGGCGAAGGTTGCCTGCTTTATGATGTTGTATTATAATGTAGACAATATTTGATGTATGAAAGGTCGCTTGTTTTTGGTGGCGGCTTTTTTATATGATGATCTGCTGCCTGCCGGCGGCAAGGAAGGGGTAATCTATGAGATGGTCAGGCAGATCGCTCTTTGTTGCGGGCGGTCTTATAATATGTTTAGTCGTCGTGATGCTCGTGTCGCTCGTGTGCGGTCAGATCGATGTGCCGATCGATAAGGCGGTGGCGGTCTTGGGGTATCAGCTCGGACTGCCGAGCTTTGAGGCGGCCGATTTTACGGCGGAGCAACAGGCGGTGCTGTGGCATATCCGCTTGCCGCGTATCTTAGTCGGTATCCTTGTCGGTGCAGGTCTGGCAACGGCAGGCGCGGTGATGCAGGGCGTATTCAGCAACCCGCTTGCCGATCCCGGTATCATCGGGGTGACGAGCGGTGCGGCGATGGGCGCAGTCGTATCCATTGCGCTCGGCTGGTCGGCGGTGAGCCTCTATGCGATGCCTGTCTGTGCGCTCGTGGGTGCGGTGCTCGCCGTATCGGTGACAGTCTTACTCTCGATGCGGCGCGGTAAGGTGCCTGTGGTGACGCTTCTTCTGTCGGGTATCGCGGTCGGTATGCTTCTCGGCGCGCTCACCAGCGGTATCCTCATCTGTGTCGATGAGCAGAAGCTTCAGCAATACTTATTCTGGATGGTGGGCGGTCTTGATTATCGCCGATGGGAACACGTCATCATGGCGGCTGTCCCCGTGCTCGGCGGTATCGGTATCATGTGGACGCTCGCACGCCATTTGAATATTCTCGTACTCGGTGAAACAGAGGCGCGCGCCGTCGGTATGGCGGTCATGCCGTTTAGACTGGGACTGCTCTTCCTCGCATCGCTGGTAACGGCAACGAGCGTCTGCGTCAGCGGCAGTATCGGATTCGTCGGTCTTGTCGTTCCGCATATGATGCGCATGATCGTAGGCCCCGACCATCGTGTGCTCATTCCGATGAGTGCGCTCGCAGGTGCGCTTCTCTTAGTGCTGTGCGACACGGTCGGCAGAATGGTAGTCGAGCCGACGGAGATCCGCGTCGGTATTATGACGGCACTGATCGGAACGCCGTATTTCCTCTATCTGCTTCGTCGTATGCAGGATAGATAGTGGGGTGAACGTATGGAAACGATGATAACGGCCGACGGTCTCTCGGTCGGTTACGAAAATAAAACGATATTATCGGACGTATCGCTCAAGATAGGCCGCGGTGAATTCGTCGGCATCATCGGGCCGAACGGCGCAGGCAAATCGACGCTTGTGAAAACGCTTCGCGGTATGCTCGCCAAACGCGCAGGCTCGGTACGCATCATGGACACCGATACGAGCGAGCTGTCGGAACGCGAATTCGCCCGCAGAGTGGCGTATCTCCAACAGCACGTAGAAGTATCGTTCGGCTATACGGGGCGTGAGCTTGTCCTCGCAGGACGATATCCGTATATGAAATGGTGGCAGTCCGAGAGCGCGGAGGACGAACGCATCGCCGAGCTGTGTATGCAGTACACGGGCGTGACAGAGTTCGCCGATACGCCTGTGCAGGAGGTCAGCGGTGGTCAGCGTCAGCGTATCCTTCTGGCGAAAGTACTCGCGCAGCAGACGCCTATCCTGTTCCTCGACGAGCCGACAACAGGCCTCGACATGGTCTATCAGGAAGAGATATTCCGCTTCTGCAAACGCCTATGCGAAGCAGGCAAGACAGTCGTCATGGTCGTCCACGAGCTTCCGCTCGCCTCGCGCTTCTGTTCGCGACTCGTCCTCGTCGGCAACGGCCGTATCCTCGCAGACGGCAAGCCCGACGAAGTCATTCGCGAAGACGTCCTCTCCGATGCCTACCACGTACCCATCGCCGTCGTCCGACATGACGATACGGGCAGCATCGAAGTCTGGACGAAACGCGGTGCCGTAGAAGAAGCCGACGACGACGTGATACGTACGATCTGCGGTGACGGCTGACTGAATAGGAAAAGAAAAGCACGCTTATCCGAGAAGGAAGGCGTGCTTATTTTTATAAGAGAAAGCATCCTTATCTGTGACATGATAAGGGTGCTTTTTTATATAGAAGGAAAATAAAAGCGACAGGCGCAGATGACGAATGAAATCTTGTCCGAGGACAGATGTGGTATGCTTCGGATAAATAAAGAATAGTGCGAATTATACATACAAATGTCTTGCGGGGGGGAGTACAGCGGTGATATAATCAAAATAACCAAAAAGAATAATTGCTTCGTTATTACATATTGTGATAGTTGACATTACCTGTCATAGACAGGTCAGATATAAATGATCATCAAGGGGGATTTACCATGAAAAAAGAGATATTAAAGAGAATGGTCGCCTTGTCGATAGCGTTGTCTGTGATTCCGTGCGGTATGGCATCGGCGGCTATTGAAGAAGGTACGGCAACAGGTACGGATGCGATCGCGATCGGTTCCGGTACGGTAGCAAGCGGAGATTATTCTATTGCGGAAGGTTATAAGGCGGCAGCTAGCAAAGATTATGCCGTTGCGGAAGGTTATTATGCGAAAGCCAGCGGAGAATCTGCTGTTGCGATCGGTAACAATGCAATAGCAAGCGGAGCTTATTCTATTGCAGAAGGTTCCCTTGCAAATGCTAGTGGAGATGGTGCTATTGCGGAAGGTTGTGAGGCGGTAGCCAGTGGAAGTCTTTCGGTTGCGGAAGGTTATCTGGCAAAAGCCAGTGGAGCTGGTGCTATTGCGGAAGGCTATCAGGCGGCAGCTAGTGGAAAACTTTCGGTTGCGGAAGGTTATCAGGCGGTAGCAAGCGCAGAAAACGCAACGGCGATCGGTAATGGCGCGCAGGCAGCGCATGCGAACAGCGTTGCGTTGGGTGCGGGTTCTGTTACGGCAGAAGCTGATTCTGTCAGCGTCGGCAGCGGCGGTGCTGCAGGTGTACCTGCAACTGCTCCCGCGTATCGTAAGATCGTCAACGTAGCGGACGGTGTCAATGACCATGATGCAGTGACCGTAGGACAGCTGAATAAGGCACTTGAAGGGGTATCGGCCGGCGGTAGTGTTGATCTGACAGGTTATGCTAAAACGGCAGATGTCAATGCAGCGCTTGATACCAAAGCAAATGCATCCGATGTTTACACGAAGACAGAAGTAGATACGAAGCTTGATACCAAAGCAAATGCATCCGATGTTTACACGAAGAGAGAAGTCGACGATCTGATCAGCGCAGGCGGTAATGTTGATCTGACCGATTATGCCAAAACAGACGATGTCTATACGAAAGATCAGGTAGACGAACACGTTGACAATGTCACCGACCACGTCAACAGAGTAGCAGACAATCTTACCAAGCTGAACGGTGAAGTAGAAGACGGTTTTGCAGAGCTCAATAACCAGATCGGTATTACCAACGGCTATGTCGTCGGCAATATGCAGGATATCAGTGCACTTGAGGACAAGACTGATACGATGCAGGAGGATCTCAGCGCGCTCAATGACGAAGTCGTAAAAACGAACGATCACTTCAACGCAGAGCTCCAAAAGACGAACGATCATTTCAATACCGAACTTGGTAAAACGAATCAGCAGGTCGTTGCCAATGCACAAGGCATCGCGGCTAACAGCAGTGCTATCACAGGCCTCGATCAGCGCGTTACTTCGCTCGATGGTCGCGTAGATAAAGTCGGTGCAGGTGCGGCGGCTCTCGCGGCACTCCATCCGCTCGACTATGATTCGGAAAACAAACTGTCCTTCGCGGCAGGTGTCGGCAATTATGCAGGCTCGACCGCGGCGGCAGTCGGTGCGTTCTATCGTCCGAATGAAGATGTCATGTTTAGTATCGGCGGTACGGCAGGCAACGGGGAAAACATGGTCAACCTCGGTGCTTCGTTCGCCATCGGCAAAGGTTCGAGCGGTGTTGCCAAATTGAGCAAAGCCGAGCTCGTTACAGCGATCAAAGATGTGAAAGCCGAAAACAGCGAGCTTAGACATGAGATCAACAATGCAAAAGCAGAAAATCAAAAATTGCAGGACAGAATCGCGAAACTGGAAGCAATGGTCTTGAAATTGGCAGGCAAATAAGATCGGTCGATATGGCAGGTCGTCGTTTGTCGGCAGAGATAAAAAAAGCACCCTTTATGAGGGTGCTTTTTTATATAGAAGGAAAATAAAAAAGAGACCTTCTCGAGAGGTCTCTTTTGTCGTTATCAGAAGTTGAGGAATTCGGGGGCAGGCAGTTTGGGTGCCTGTTTGGTGTGGAGCGTGGGGAGTACGTTGTCGTTGATGTACCATTCGGCAGGGTTGCCTCCCGCGAGCTGGGACGGGGTAGCGATGCCGACGGCGACTGCGTACGTGTCGAATATCTCACCGTAGTAGTCTTCGTTTTCTTCAATGAGGGCAGGGTTCTGCTCGCGTGTGAGCTGACCGAAGCGGCGGATGGCTTTATCGGCGAGGCGCGGTGCTTCGTTTTTGTCGAGGTCTTCGACGATGGTCATCATCATGTGGATCTGTTTTTGCTCGGTATCTACTTTGAACGTTGCCGAGGTGACGTACGGATATTTTACTTTGTTGCTGAATTCTGTTTCCATTTGCGCGCAGATCGCGGTGTAGTTGAGGTCGAGGTTCGGCGGTACTTTTTCTTCGGCGCGGAATCCGAAATGGAATCCTGCGAGTACGCCGATGATGAGGATCGCTACGATCAGTTTGCGTGTGAGAGAGGTGCCTTCTTCGGGGCGACGTCTGCGGTGTCTGCGCTCTCTCGGTTGTCTTGTTTCTTCCATATGATATCTTCCGTTTCTGTGTGGATTTTATGTTTGATATCATACCATATTTTCGGCGCGTTTAAAAGAGGGGAGGTCTTGGCGAATTTTGCAAAAATGGTGAAAAACAGCGAGGATTTTCGCAAGTCGGGCTTGAATTTTACATGGAAGTTTTGTATATTTAAAAAATGAAATATAAGGTTTCATATAGATATAAATAAAAACATGAATGGGGGAAGATTTGTGGGTAATCCTGTTTGGGATACGACGCTGTTTTTGTCGTCGCTATCCTGTCTGTTGGCGGGTGTGATCCTGCCGATGCTGTTTCTGCGCAATGGGCGAATGGCGAATGCTGTATCGTCTTTGTGCGGAGCTGTCGGCGGTGTGCTCGGTATGGTGTGCGGTGGAAGTATTCTTCTGGCGCATAGTGAGGTGACGCTTCATCTGTGGAGCGTGACGGCAGGTCTGCCGCTTATTTTGCACGTCGATGTCTTGAGTGCGTTTTTCTTGATGCTCATTTCGGCGGTGTCTGTAGCGGCAGCTTTTTATTCGTATGGATATAACAAAGGCTATTACGGTCAGAAGAATGTGGCGTACCTCGGCGCGCTGATCAATCTGTTCGCGCTGTCGATGATGGCGGTGGTGACGGCGTCGAGTGCGTTTTCGTTCCTCGTGGCGTGGGAGCTGATGTCGATCGTGTCGTTTATGCTCGTGATGTTCGAGTATGAGAAGCCGGAGGTTCGTTCGGCAGGGTATTTGTATGCGGCGATGACGCATATCGGGACGGTCTTTTTGACGATCAGTTTCCTTTTGTTCTATTTCTATACGGGCAGTATTTCGTTCGATGCGTTCCGCGCCGATGCGGCAGGGATGCCGATGGATGTGAAGTCGGCTATCTTTGTGATGTGCCTGATCGGGTTCGGTACGAAGGCAGGTCTTTTGCCGCTCCATATCTGGCTTCCGCGTGCGCATCCTGCGGCGCCGAGCAATGTGTCGGCTTTGATGTCGGCTGTTATGCTGAAGACGGCGGCGTACGGTATGTTCCGCGTGTGCTTCGATTTCCTCGGCTACGGTGAGATGTGGTGGGGGTTCGTACTTATTTTGGTCGGTGTCCTTTCTGCGGTGGGCGGTATCTTGTTCGCGCTCAATGAGAACGATATGAAGCGTTTCCTTGCGTTTTCGAGTGCGGAGAATATGGGTATCATCTTCGCGGCGATGGGGGCAGGTCTTCTGTTCCAGACGCACGGATGGAATTTCTTAGCGGCGGCGGCTATCATGGCGATGCTGCTCCACTGCATCAGTCACGCGCTGTTTAAGGGACTACTCTTCTTCGGTGCGGGTTCGGTGCTTCATGCGACGCATACGAAGGATATCAATGAGCTGGGCGGTCTGATCCGTCGTATGCCGCGTACGGCGGTGTTGTTCCTCGTTGGTGGTATGAGCATGGCGGCTCTTCCTCCGATGTCGGGCTTTATCAGTGAGTGGGCGGTGCTTCAGTCGATGCTTCGTCTCGGGTTTGATTCGCATATCACTTGGCTTCAGGTGGTAGGTTGTCTGGCGGCGGCTGCGCTTGCTTTGGCGGGCGGTATGGCGCTGATGGCTGTGGTAAAACAGTTCGGCGTGGCGTTTTTGGCGATGCCGAGAAGTGAGAAGGCAGAGCATGCGCATGAGTGCTCGCGCTGGATGCAGTTCGGTATGGTGCTTCTTGTGATCCCGATGCTGGCGTTCGGCTTGTTCCCGCAGGCGGCGCTGTCGTTTATCAGCGGTATCACGTGTAAGTATTTCTTTACGGCGGTATGGTCGGATATGGTGTTCTACGTGCCGTTCGTAGAGGCAGAAACGGTGTCGGCTTCGATGGCGGCAGGTTCGCTCGTGCTTATCCTGGCGGCTGTTCTTGTCGGTCTTCGTTTGGCGGTGGGCAAAGGCAATGTCCGCTATTCGCCGACGTGGAACTGCGGTACGACGCTGACGAGCCGTATGGGCTTCAACGGTACGAGTGCTTCTCACTCGATGCTGAAGGTGTTCCGCGGGGTATCTCATCTGACTGATGAGGCTGTGGTGACGAAACGTCATGCGAGCTATCCGCTTCGTATGGCTGTCGGTGCGAAAGCCGATCTCGGCGCAGAGGACAAACTGTATCGTCCTGTTGTGCGTTTGACGATGAAGCTGTCGC
The DNA here is from genome assembly GCA_017442105.1 of Selenomonadales bacterium. Taxonomy (NCBI): domain Bacteria; kingdom Bacillati; phylum Bacillota; class Negativicutes; order Selenomonadales; species Selenomonadales bacterium. Next base: position 7,362 of record JAFSAX010000072.1, read on the forward strand.
AATATGCAAAACGAATTCAAGACGGGGATTTGCAGGCATATCTGGCGTATATGGTATGTGCGTTGATATTGGCTCTCCTCGGATTGTTCTCATAAGGAGGGGTGTTCGATGCAGATTGATGTTATGACAATATTGTGGGCGATCGTCCATGTTGTACTCATTGCGGCTGTGGCTCCGTTCGTCGAGGGTGTGATCCGTACGGCGAAAGCGAGAATGCAGAGCCGCCGCGGTGCAGGCCCTCTCCAGCCGTATCGTGACCTCTGGAAGTATCTTCGCAAGGATGCGGTGTTCTCCGAACATTCTTCGTGGCTGTCGCATTTTACGCCGTATATCTCTATTGCAGGGATGCTGACGGTAGGCTTGATGATACCGATGGTAGAGATGCACGCGCCGCTTGCGTGGGCAGGGGATTTCCTCTTGATGCTCTATTTGTTCGGTTTGGTGCGTTTCTTCACGACGCTGACGGCATACGATGCAGGCAGTTCGTTCGGCGGTATGTGTTCGGTACGTGACTTGATGCTGTCGGCTATCGCAGAGCCTGCGATGATCTTAGGCGCGATGGCTATTCTCTTGAAGATCGGCACGATGAATCTCGTGCAGGCTGTCGTCGTGATCGACGCGAAGCCCGATCTTATCTTGGAACCTACATATGTGCTTGCGCTTATCGCGATGGGTATCGTACTCATTGCGGAAACGGGTCGTATCCCTGTTGACAATCCCGATACGCATCTGGAGCTGACGATGATACACGAAGGGATGCTTCTTGAGTATTCGGGTCGTTATCTCGGATTGATGCTCTGGGCGGCACAGATACGCCAAGTGGTGCTCTACAGCATCTTCATCGCGCTCTTTTGTCCGTGGGGCATGGTGATGGGCGCATCGGTCGGTGCGTGGGCACTTGCACTCGGCTGTTTCGTGGTGAAACTGTTGGTGCTTGGTCTTGTTTTGGCAGTCGTTGAAACGCTGTATGCGAAGATGCGACTTTTCCTTGCGCCGAAGCTGTTGGCATCTTCTATGGTGCTGTCGGTCTTGGCGATCGTGATTACAGTAGTGAAATAGGAGGGATGAAATGATGGACAGTTTTTTGACAATCGTATTGGTTATGAGCGCACTTCTTTTGTTCCGCGTGGGCAAGGTCGCTGATGCTGTTGCTATCATCGCCCTCCAGTCGGGTATTCTTGCCGCGTGCGGTATTATGATGTGGTGGCAGACGGGTATCGGACACTTGTTGACGGCGGCTGTGATGACGCTGGCGGTCAAGGTCGTTTTGATACCGCTTATCTTGTATTCTGTTGCGAAAGGCGAAGTGGCGAAACGTAAGATCAAACGTATCTTCACCGCTGACCGCTGTTTGTTCGTGGCGATCGTGCTTATGATAATCGGATATCACGTTGCGTCGTATCTCGACTTGCCGGCAACGGCGTACGGTCAGACGTATCTGGAGAGCTCGATCATTCTTCTCCTCTTAGGTACGTTTACGATGATCGCGCACAACCATCCGATCATGCAGGGTATCGGTCTTATCACCATTGAGAATGCGATATTCCTTATTACGATCGGTATCAGCTACGGTATGCCGCTCTTTATCGAGATCGGTATCTTGTTCGATATGCTTATTTCGGCAGGCGTTATCGCAACGCTGACGCTGAAGATATACACCGCGTTCCACAGTGTCAATACGAGCAGAATGCGGAATTTGAAAGGGTGATGAGATGGAAGCTGTGATTGGAATTTTCGGACTGCTTATCATGGCGGCCGTTCTCGTTTGGGTGATGCCGACGAAAGCGTACGGCACGCTCCAAGCCTTGCTCGCGGTCGGCAGTGCCGTCTGCGGTGCGTGGATCGGCAAGCTCGTCATTGATGGCGGTGTCGTGACCTCTTACGGTCAGATGTTTTATATCGATGGTCTTGGTGCCATCAACGTACTTCTCGTGACGACAGTCGGTGCTCTTGCAGCCATCTATTCGAAAGGATATATGGAAGAAGAGCTCGCCGAAGGTGCGATCACGAAGATGCAGTTTAGACTGTATTACTGTTTTTATCATTTGTTCGTGGCGTCGATGGTATTTGCCAGCGTCGTCAGCAACTTGGGGCTTATGTGGGTCGGTATCGAGCTGACGACGCTCGTGTCTGCACTCCTTGTAGCTCTCTACGGGAAACAACTCGCGCTCGAAGCCGCGTGGAAATACCTTATCATGGGCAGCGTCGGCATCTCGTTCGCGCTTCTCGGTATCATCTTCCTCTACATCTCGGCACTCCACTGCCCGCATCAGGAAGCGACGGCACTCCAGTGGCCCGAGATGATGGCTGTTGCCGACCATCTCAAACCGCGCTGGTTCGAGATCGGCTTCGTGTTCGTACTCGTCGGTTTCGGTGCGAAAGCAGGTCTTGCGCCGATGCATTTCTGGCTGCCTGATGCGCACAGCCAGGCGCCGTCGCCTGTCAGCGCTGTCTTGTCGGGCGTGCTTCTCAATACGGCGCTCTACGGTCTGTTCCGCGTCTATGCCATTGCACAGACGGCGATCGACGGTGCGGCGATGTATCTTATGATATTCGGTCTTGTATCGGTCGCTGTGACGATGCCGTTCCTTTTCGTGCAGTCGGACTTCAAGCGTATGCTCGCATACTCGTCCGTTGAGCATATGGGCATCATCACGCTCGGTGTCGGTATCGGCGGACCTTTGGGTCTATTCGGTGCGATGCTCCACATGATCAACCATGCGATGACAAAATCGCTCCTTTTCTTCTCGGCAGGTGCGATCTATCAGCGTTATCATACGAAACAGATCGACCGTGTCAAAGGCGTTCTCAAAACGATGCCGATCGTTGGGGGCGTGTTCCTTCTGGCGGCATTCGCTATCACGGGTGCACCGCCGTTCGGCGTATTTATCAGTGAGTTCATGATACTCATGGCAGGCTTCTCTACGGGCAACGAGGTCGCATCTATCCTCATGGCATCGCTCATCGTCCTCATTTTCGCAGGGATGATGTTCTACGTTGTCCGCATGGTATTCGGTACGGCTCCGTCGCGCGTATCATCGGCACCGATCAGCCGCTGGATGACGGCGGCGATGGTATTGCCGATGATCGCTGTTATGGTCTGCGGTCTTTATGTACCGCCGTATATTGAAAACCTCGTCCTTGCGGCGAGCGATGTATTGAAGGAGGTCATCCGCTGATGGAAATGAGTAGAAAACAGTTCGTCCTTCTCCTTCGCCAGCATTTCGGCAAGTCGCACGTTATCGAGCATGCACCGCGCCGCGTGGAGATCCACGTAGAACGCGATGAGCTTGAAGCTGTCTGCCGTTGGCTCAAAACAGAAGAAAACGCGCGCCTTATGACGATGGTCGGTACTGACGAACGTCCGCTCGGCGCCGCATTCGCGCTTTATTACGTCTACGGTGTCGATCGCTATCAGACGGTCGTCACGGTCAGCGTCAGCATCGGTGAAGACGATCCGACGTTCCCGTCGATGGCGGCAGAATTCCCTGCGCTCAACTGGTACGAACGCGAAGTCAACGACCTTCTCGGTCTGCGTGCCGTCGGTCACCCCGACCGCTCTCCGCTCGTCCTCAAAGCAGGCTGGCCGACGGGCGAATATCCGCTCCGCAAAGATTACGACCGTGAAAAAACACAAGTGATAGAAGATGTACCCGAAGAGGTACTCGAATACGAAGGCAACGAAGTCGTCGAAGTCCCTGTCGGCCCGATCCATGCAGGTATCATCGAACCGGGTCATTTCCGCTTCGGTGTTCTCGGCGACAATGTGCTCCACCTCGATGCGCGCCTTTTCTACACGCATCGCGGTGTTGAAAAAATGACCGAAGGCATGACGCTCGAGCAAGGTATCCTTGCCGCAGAGCGTACGTGCGGTGTCTGCGCGCTGAGCCATGCGCTTGCCTATGCGCACGCTGTCGAAGATGCAGGTAACGTCATCGTGCCGAAACGCGCACGATTCCTCCGCACCATCTTCGGTGAGCTCGAACGTATCTACAACCATGTAGGTGATGTCGGCAACATCTGCGCAGGCTTCGGTTTTGCCGTCGGTATCAACCACGGCAGCCGCCTCAAAGAAAAGCTCCTCATGCTCAACGAAGAGATGACGGGCAGTCGATATCTCCGCGGTATCGTCCGCGTAGGCGGTATGCGCCGCGACTGGACGAATGAAGAACTGGAACGCATCGTTACCGTCCTCAACGAAGTCGAAGCAGAATTCGACGAGATCACCGAAATTTTGCTTTCGCATGAGATCGCCGTCAACCGTATGGCAACGACAGGTATCTTGCCGCTCGACAAAGCCGAAGCGCTCGAAGTCGTCGGTGTCGGCGGTCGTGCCAGCGGCAGACGTACCGACAGTCGTATCGGTCAGCCGTACGATGCGTACGCAGAGCTTCCGCCGCAGCTTATCACCGACGAACACGGTGACGTCATGGCACGTATCACCGTTCGTGTGAGTGAAGCCAAAGAAGCGATGAAGCTCATTCGCGAAGCCGTCTTGAAACTGCCCGCAGGCGACATCTATGCACCTGTCGGCAATATCGAGGCAGGCACGTTCGGCATCGGCTGGTCGGAATCGGCACGCGGTGAGAACTGCCACTTCGTCATGGTCGGTGCAGAAAACACCGTCTACCGTTACCGTATCCGCTCGGCGGCGTACAGCAACTGGCCTGCTGTCGCACTTGCCGTACCGGGCAACATCGTACCGGACTTCCCGCTCATCAATAAGAGCTTTGAATTATGTTATGCGTGCTGTGATCGCTAAGGAAAGGGGAATGAAAGATGCTTGAAACGATACTCAAGATTTGGAAAACAGGCACCGTCGCGCCGAAACGCTCGCTCCCCGAACCGCAGGGAGCAAGACGCGGCACGATCGATTTCGACGGCACATCCTGCCTTGTCTGCGGCAACTGCGAACACGCTTGCCCGACAGGTGCTATCCGCATCGGCGGTGCGCCGAGAAATGCCATGATGGAAATACAATACGACAAATGTTTGTTCTGCGGTGTGTGCGTTGCGACTTGCAGTAACCAAGCGCTCCTTCAGACGAACGAACTCAGAATAGCGGCAAGAACGCGCGACGAACTGCGCGTCAGAAAGGGGAGTGCACAGTGAACAAGAGCCAAGGCGAAGAACTGAAAAAAGCCATCAACAAACTGTACGGCGGTTCGCTCCATATCCGCCACGTAGACACAGGTTCCTGCAACGGCTGTGACTTCGAAATGGGTCAGCTCGGCAGTCCCGTCTACGACCTCGCCCAATACGGCGTCAACTTTGTAGCCTCTCCGCGTCATGCCGATATGCTCATGGTCACGGGCGGTTGTGTCCGCCAGCTGACCAAAGCCTTGTACGACACGTATGAAGCGACACCCGAACCGCGCCTCGTCGTAGCAGTCGGAGCGTGTGCTTCGAGCGGCGGCTTGTTCGGCTCGTCGTATGCAGGGGGCGGCGGTGTCGATCGCCATATCCCCGTAGATGTCTATATCCCCGGTTGTCCGCCCTCACCCGATGCGTTGATCGCGGGTATCCTGAAAGCCATAGGTAGAGAGAAGGAGATTTGAAATGAAACAAGAGATAGCAAAATTTGAAGCAGACTTTTTCAAAGCCTTGGGTCATCCGCTTCGTATCCGTATCTTGGCGGTATTGGCACAAGGCGAGCGCACCGTCAACGAGATACAGACCTTGACGGAGAGCGAAGGCTCTGCTGTCAGCCAGCAGCTTGCCGTTCTTCGCAGCAAAAACATCGTATACGGAACGAAAAACGGTACGCGCGTCATCTACAGCCTGCGTGACCCGATGATAAAAGACCTTCTGATGACGGCGAAATCCATCTTTCAGAACCATCTCATCGATTCCATTGCCATGCTCGATCACGTCAGCAAGGAAGACAGATACGAATAAGACAAAAAAGAACGACTCGGCAAGGGTCGTTCTTTTTTCGTATGCGCTTGTGGTATAATAATAACCACAACGGTTATGATGAAAGGAGGAGTATGTGATGGGACTTATCATGCACGTCGATATGGACGCGTTCTATGCGTCGATCGAACAGCGTGACGACCCTTCGCTTCGCGGAAAGCCTGTCATCGTCGGCGGTACGGGTGCGCGCGGTGTCGTGGCAACAGCCTCGTATGAAGCGCGCAAGTTCGGCGTCGGCTCGGCGATGGCGATGAAAAAGGCACGTCAGCTCTGCCCGAACGGGATCTTTATCGATGGCGATCATGTGCATTACGAAGCCGTATCCGCACAGCTGATGGAGATATTAGGCTCGTTCTCGCCGATGGTAGAACCGCTCTCCTTGGATGAAGCGTTCCTCGATATCAGCGGTCTTTCCCGTCACCACGCTTCTCCCGAAGAGATGGCGCGGGCGGTCAAACGGCGCATCTATGAAGAGCTTGAGCTTGTCGCGTCGGTCGGTATTGCGCCGAACAAGTTTTTGGCGAAGCTCGCCTCCGACCTCGAAAAGCCCGACGGCCTCGTCATCATACGCGAGGAAAACGTACGCGAGGTCCTCCGGCCGCTCTCGGTGAAAAGGCTGTGGGGCGTGGGCAAGTTCACCGCCACGCAGCTCGCAGGGCTTGGTATCACCACCATCGGTGATGTCGCAGACGCGCCTGTCGAGAAGCTTGCCAACGTACTCGGGAAGCAGGCGTATACGCTCAAAGAGCTGGCGCAAGGCATCGACAAGCGGAAGGTCGAGCCTGTGCGCAAGGTGCAGTCAGTCGGGAAAGAGGAAACGTTCGCGACCGACATATGGGAGCGTGATGAGGTTGAAAAAGAGCTTCTTCGACTGTCGGAGCAGGTAGGAGGGCGGCTCAGGCGCAAAGGGCTGTTCGCGCTTACTGTCACGCTCAAGGTGCGCTTTGCCTCGTTTCGCACGGTCACGCGTTCCGTCACGCTCAAAGAAGGTACGCAGTATGACGAAGTGATCTACCAAACATCGTGCGAGCTGTATGATAAGCTCTGTGCCGCCGAACCGATACGCCTCTTGGGCATCACGGCTTCTCATCTGACCGAAACGGAAGAAGTATCGCTCTTTGAATCGGAGAGCGACAAGAAGAAAAAAACGCTTTATCGGACGGTCGATGCCCTTAAGGCAAAGTTCGGCTCGACGATCATCACGAAAGCGAATCTGATAGAAACGAAGGAGGAACATCATGATAAATAATGCACGTCTGAAACAGACGTTCTTGGATATGGTGCATATCGCATCGCCGTCGCGCCGTGAGCGCAAGATGGCAGACTACGTCACACGCGAGCTTACTGCGCTCGGTGCCGAGGTAACAGAGGACAAAGCAGGCGAGGTAATAGGCGGTGATACGGGCAACGTCATCGCACGCTTTTGCGGTAATGCAGAGGGCGTACCGACGATCCTTTTCTCATCACATATGGATACGGTCACGCCGTGCGACGATATCAACGTCATCGAAGAGAACGGCGTCCTGCGCACGGACGGCAAAACGGTGCTTGGCGGTGACGACAAGGCAGGCATCGCGGCGATCCTCGAAGCACTCCGCGTCGTACGTGAGAAGGACATCGCGCACGGCGATATCGAAGTCGTATTCGCCATCGCCGAAGAAGCAGGCCTCTTAGGCTCGAAGAACCTCGATAGAGAATTGGTACGCGCCGAGATGGGATTCGTATTCGACTCGAGCGGTGCGCCGGGGCAGGCCATCGTCAAAGCACCTGCCTCTAATACGATGCACATGACGGTACGCGGTAAAAAGAGCCACGCAGGTCTTGCACCCGAACGCGGTATCAATGCCATCACGCTCGCCGCGCGTGCCATCGCCGAAGCACAGCAGGGGCGTATCGATGACGAAACGACAGCCAATATCGGCGTCATAAAAGGCGGCAGTGCAACGAACATCGTCCCCGACCTCGTCGAAGTGTGGGCAGAAGCACGCAGTCATAACGAAGAAAAGCTCGAGCGCGCGACCGAAGCACTCCTGGCACCGTTTCGCCGAATCGCGGATGGCGGCAGCTGTGATATCGAAGTCGCCCGTGAATACGATGCGTACAGCCTTGATGAGAGCGAACCTGTCGTCGGTATTGTGCGTGATGCCTGTGCGCGGATCGGTCTTACAGCAGACCTCGTCGCAACGGGCGGCGGCTCTGACGGCAACAACTTCAACAAGCTCGGATTGCCGTCAGTCGTACTCGGTGTCGGTATGACGGACGTCCATACGACGGCAGAGAATATCCGTATCGTCGATATCGAAAACAGCGCACGCTTGGCACTTGCCATCATTCAGTCAGCATCAAACGTGCAGAATTGACGAACAAAAAAAGGGATTCGGCAAAACATGATGAATATATAACAGATAAGCCAAAAATTAAACTTGAAACGAACAAGGAGATCAATACAAATGGTAAACAGCATTTTGATCGAACCGGGCAAAAAACCGGTCGTATACAAACTGTCGGCAGACAGAATGCGCATGAAAGAGGAGATCGAAGCACTCCTCGGCGGTAACTTCGCACATACAAAACTGTTCGATGTCGGCAATGACATCGGCCTCTATCTCTTCGTCAACGACCTTGCCGTACCGCTCGGCCTCAAACCGAACCGTACGTTCCCTGCGCCTGATGAAAAAGAGATCATCTTCGGCAACGCCATCTTCCTTGCCATGGCTGACGACGGCCAAGGCGAAGATGCCGTCATCGACATCCCGCCCGAATTCTGCGAATACTTCATCGTACGTCTTGAAGATGCGCTCCCGATGTGCAAAGGCGACGAAAAGCCCGACCCGGCAATGGAGATCTTCACCGAGAATGCAGGCACGCCCGAAGAATACAGCTACCGCTGGGTAGAAGTCGAAAAACCGAAGAAGATCAAAGGCTATCGCCAGCTTGGCGCAGTCCGCATGATCGACGACGGCAAATTCGATACTATCGAAATAAACGGTCGCTACTTCAAACAGCAGGAAGTCAAAAAAGACAATACCACACAGAACAGTAAGAACAAAAACCTCAACTAAGAAGAAAAGCCACCCATCATAGGGTGGCTTTTGTACGTCTAGCGGTTGATGCGTTTTAATTTGCGCAGGAGGCGGCACAGACGGAAATATCGCGTCGCGTCGGGCGGGAGCTGTGCGCATAGTGCCTTTACCACAGGTCGGATATCGGGGTGCGCTGTCTTTTCATCGGTCAAGTACAGCGCGAGCAGTGCGTAGACGATATGCGTATGAAACATCGGCTCGGGCGCACGAGATGCGGACAAGAGAGCTTCCCGCGTGAAATAGAGAAGTCGCTGTGTCATCTCCTCGTGCGACGTGTAATAGAACGTGAAGTTGAGATCACCGCCTTGACGGTCTTCCTCACGGTCGATGAGATAATCGAGTAGGATATGCAGTCCGTTGATATACGGGAAATACGCATCGGTGATCGCCCGTGCTTCTTCTGCTGTCATATCGGTACGTTTTGCCGAAACGAGCGCGAAGATACCGAGCGTCGAACCGCACGCCGCCGCGAACTCCCAGCCGTTTATCGTCGGATACATCTCGGCGTACGCACCTGTCCATGCGCGCATCTTTTCCTCGCGAAGCGCAGGTGTGATATGTTTGTACGTCTGAAGGTCTGAGTATCGCTTGCCGAACATCGCAAGATGCGGAGCGATCGCCTCTACCGCCGAATCATTGCCGAGCGCACTTCGCGCATCGCCGACGAGTGACGACAGATAACCGCCGTCGTCCGTATACGGATAATCTCTGTAATAAACCTTGAGAGCGCGCGTCGGATCGAGTGCATCACAGAATGCTTCGTGCAAGGTGCGGAAAGCACGCTCCTCATACACCTCGGCACGATCGCACAGATTGTCAAGATAATCGCTGATCGTCTGAAGCGCGACCGCGAACCGCACGTATTCCTCCTGCGCGCCTTTCCCATTGCGCACAAGATGCGGGCAGAGCGCGTAGACAGAAGCACCCTGACAGTGGAACGTCTTGCCCTTGATCGAAGCACGTGCCTGCTCGCCGAGCACACCTGTCATGCGGTCGGCGAACTGCCGATACGGACGCAGCATACGCGAGGTGAGCGGAAGTGATGTCAGCACCACGCGAACGAAAAAAGAAGCCGTACGAAGCATATAGACCCTCCCCCAACTGATCTTACAGATAGTATACCGCTTTTTTGCATAAGATAACAGGGAAAATGGGCGCGCACCGTATCTTTTCCTTGCCAGAGCATACACGGAAGTTGTATAATTAAACGTATAATATATTACAATATTACACAACTGGACTAGGGGGCTTTAACATTGAAACAGTTTGAACTGGGATTCGGTAAAGGCTCGATGACCATCTCTTTACCGGAAAAAAATATCCTCGCAGAAGTAGAAGGCAATGAATTCCCTGCGATCGAAAACATCGAAGCAGAAGTTAAAAACGTACTCAGAAACCCGATCGGTTCTGCACCGCTCAAAGATATCGTCAAAGCAGGCGAAAAAGTTGGTATCGTCGTCAGCGACGTAACGCGCGGCTGGATCCGCTACGACCGCTTCCTCCACTTCATCTTGGACGAGCTCAACGAAGCAGGCGTACCTGACTCTGACATCACGCTCATCGTCGGTCTTGGCAGCCATCGTCTTCACACCGAAGAAGAACACAAAAGCGTCTACGGCATCAGCGCAGACCGCGTAGCCATCTCGCAGACGATGTCCACCGTAGAAGATGCGTTCGAATACCTCGGCACGACGTCGTTCGGTACAGAAGCAAAAGTAAACAAAGTCGCTCTCGCACAGGATAAACTTATCCTCACGGGCGGTATCGTATACCACCTCCTCGCAGGCTTCGGCGGCGGTCGCAAATCGATCGTTCCTGCTATCACCGCATATGAAACCATTCAGCAGAATCATCGCCTCACGCTCACGCAAGAAGTCGGCGGCGGTGCAAACCCTGCCTGCGGTTCGGGCCTTACGGAAGGCAACCCGATGAACGAAGACCTCATCGAGATCGCACAGATGGTCAACCCTGACTTCATCTTCAACATCACACTTACAGCAGAAGGCCAGTTCGCAGGCTTCTTCGCAGGCGACTGGATGCAGGCTTGGCAAGCAGGCTGCAAACGCGTAGAAGAAGTATTCGGCGTACCCGTACCGGCAAAAGCCGACATTGTCCTCGCATCGGGCGGCGGTTATCCGAAAGACATCAACTGCTACCAAGGTTCCAAAACGTTCGACAATGCCAACATGGCAGGCAAAGACGGCGGCGTCGTCATCTCCGTCATGGAATTCCCCGACATCGCAGAACCGCCTGATTTCAGCAAATGGTTCGACATTGCAACGATCGAAGAACATGAAATGAAGCTTCGTGAAGCATACACCATCCCGGGCTTCATCGCGTTCAAAGTTCGCTGCTTCGCAAAAGAACGCACCAACATCGTCGTAACGCGTCCCGAAAACCGTGCATTCATCGAAAAAACGGGCATGCGCATGGCAGAAACGCTCGACGAAGCAATGGCAATGGCACGTGAGATCATCGGTCACGATGACTACACCGTAACAGTCATGTCGCATGCGGCAAACACCATGCCGATCATCAAATAATAAACAAAAAGGAAGATAGTAATGACAACTTTTCAAGTAGCCATTCATGTAGGTAACACCGTAGGCGCGATCTTCTACGAAGACGGCAAAGCCGAAGTACGCCTCGACCATATCAAAAAAGAAGCGGTAGAAAAATTCCTCGCTACTCCGCTCACCATGGACGTAGCCGTAAACGACATCCACACGTTCGAAACGAAAACGCTCCAGCCGCTCGAATCCCTTGACAACCTCAAAATATGCCTCACCCGCCTCTGGGAAGCAACAGGTGTATACGTCGCGTGGAGCCGTCCGATCGAAGTATAACGGATGTGCGATTATCCACATATGCACACAGCCTGTGCATAAAAGCTGTGGATAAGTAGGCAAAAACGGGATAAATCAACGGTTCCTCTTGTGTACAACCTCAAATAGGCCTGTGCATAACGAAAAAAGATAAAAAAAATAAAACTTTTTTCAGAAAAACTGTTGACATATCTCAATATATTCGATATAATTTCTTTGTTGCCTGACGACAGGCAAGACCGAATGACTCCATAGCTCAGCTGGATAGAGCGTTTGACTACGAATCAAAAGGTCGCAGGTTCGAATCCTGCTGGGGTCACCACTTTGAAATGAAGAGCGATGCGAAACGCATCGCTCTTTTTGTTTTTGTGCGGAGAAGGGAATAAAATCTCTTATGCAGAATCTATTCAGCAAGTAAATGATATTCTGTGTACCTTGCGC
>JAFSAX010000073.1 GCA_017442105.1 Selenomonadales bacterium
GCAGGCGTATTCCTGCTTGTCAAACTCAACTACTGGAACAACGATTTTTACAACGCGCTCCAAAATCGCGACTTCGATGCGTTTACACGGCTCATCGGCGATTTCAGCTTGCTGGCATTTTTCTACATCTTGTCTGCCGTCTACGCGCTCTATCTTCGGCAGATGCTCGAGATCAAATGGCGTCGATGGATGACGAGGCAGTATCTTGAACGATGGCTCGATAACAGGATGTACTACCGATTGCAGCTGGCGGGCGGGACAGACAACCCCGACCAGCGTATCAGCGAGGATCTCAGGCTTTTCGTGCAGCTGACGCTCGCACTTTCTATCGGCTTTATGAAAGCCGTCGTCACGCTCGTGTCGTTCATCTTCATCTTGTGGCAGCTGTCGGGTACGTTTACCGTGCCCGTGCTCGATATCACGATACCGGGCTACATGGTCTTTATCGCGCTTCTCTACGCCGCTGTCGGTACATATCTCACGCAGAAGATCGGCCGTCCGCTTATCAAGCAGAACTTCGATCAACAGCGATACGAAGCAGATTTCCGTTATAGTCTGGTACGCCTTCGCGAAAATTGCGAATCTGTCGCATTCTATCGCGGTGAAGTGCCCGAAGGCGAAGTCTTCCGTACGCGCTTTACGAACGTCGTTGATAACTTCTGGAAGATCATGAAACGGCAGAAGAAGCTGACGTGGTTCACATCGGGCTATGCACAGATCGCTGTCATCTTCCCGATCATCATCGCGGCACCGCGCTATTTCAGCGGACAGATGCAGCTCGGCGGACTTCTTCAGACAGTCAACGCCTTCGGCAAAGTACAGGACGCGCTGTCGTTCTTTATCGACAACTATACGGCGTTCGCCGAATGGCGTGCCGTGATCGCCCGTCTGGAAGGATTTGCCGGACATATGGACGAACTGGAAACGGCGCGCGATGACAAGACGATGGTCGACGGTGAGGAGATCGCGACCGACAAGCTGACCGTTGCGCTCCCGACAGGCGAGGTGCTGGTGGATGACCTCACCGTTCGTTTCGGAGAGGGCGAAGCAGTACTTATCACAGGCGCGAGCGGTGCCGGCAAAAGCACGCTCCTTCGCACGCTCGCAGGTATCTGGCCGTACGGCAGCGGAACGGTCGTTCGTCCGAAGGAGGCAGTCATGTTCCTTCCGCAAAAACCGTACCTTCCGCTCGGTACGCTCCGTCAGGCACTCATCTATCCCAAAGCGAGGACGGCCAAGACCGACCGTGAGCTTGTCGATATCCTGACGAGTTGTCGACTGCCCGAGCTGACAACGCGCCTTGATGATTTCGCCGACTGGACGCAGATGCTCTCGCTCGGCGAGCAACAGCGCATCGCGTTTGCGCGTGTCCTCGTCGCTCGGCCGCGTTACCTCTTCCTCGACGAAGCAACGGCGGCACTTGATGAAGATACGGAACAGCATCTTTATTCACTCGTAAAAAAACATCTGCCCGATACGACCATCATCAGTGTCGGACACCGCTCTACGCTCAATGCGTTCCACGACAAGAACCTTCACTTGGCGGGCGGTTCGTGGCAGATGAGAGATATCAAACAGTAGGAGGGCAGTTATGGAAGACAAAGTAAAACGACTGACAGACTATCTCGCATCGCTCGGCTCTGCCGTCATCGCGTTCAGCGGTGGGGTAGACAGCACGCTTCTGGCACTTGCCGCCGTCCGTGCGCTCGGTGATAAAGCAGTCGCCGTAACTGCTGTCAGTCCGACGCTTACTGCAGAGGAGAAGGCGGCCTCTACCGCGCTTGCCGAGCGTATCGGTATCAAGCATATCTTTTTGGACAGCCAAGAGATGCTGGATGTGGATTTTGTTCGTAACGATGCGAAAAAGTGCTACTACTGTAAGCGCGTTCGTATGCGCCAGATCTGCGACTGGGCAAAAGACCACGGCTATGCGTGCGTTGCAGAAGGCTCGAATACAGACGATGCGAAGGACTACCGTCCCGGTACGCAAGCACTTGCCGAGCTTCCTATGATCGTCAGCCCGTTCATCAAAGCAGGTTTCGGTAAGGCAGATATCCGTGCGCTGTCGCGTGCATGGCAGCTTCCGACATGGAATAAGGAGAGCGCAGCGTGTCTTGCCTCGCGCATCGCTTACGGCATGACCATCACCGAACAGCGGCTCAAAGAGGTCGAAGAAGGCGAGAAGATCGTGCGCGAATATGCGCTCGGGCAGGTGCGTGTCCGCCATCACGGTGAAGTCGCGCGTATCGAGGTGGAAGAAGAGATGATCCCCGTATTGATGCGCTCCGAGATAAGGAGAGCCATCACCGCGCGTATGAAAGAAGTCGGATTCCGCTACGTCACGCTTGACATGGCCGGCTATCGTATGGGAAGTCTGAACGAAAGTCTTGATAAGAAGTGATTTTTCACCGACAAAAAAAGGAATTTATCGAAAAAAGTCGAAACCTCTTAAAAGCTGTGTACAGCTTTTGGGAGGTTTTTTCTGTGAATATGAACCGTGTTTCGGACGTACTTAACACTGTCTGGAAACGTATCTACGATAACTTATTTCAAGATGTGAAACTGCTTCTCTACTTGATGGTGCTCATCGCGGTCTATCGCATCGCGTTTATCATCATCATGGAAGCATACTGGGAAGATACCACGACGTGGGCAGATGTCTGGACGGCATTTGCCAAAGGGTGGCTTCTCAGCTATCAGACGACAGGGTATCTGGCAGGTATCTCGTTCATCGCATGCACGGCATTGTCACTCGTCTGGGAGAAGGGCGCCAATAGGCTCCGTATGGTCATCGGCTCTGTCTATGCCGTCCTGCTCAGCGTGTTGTTCGTAGCACGTATGCCGTACTATGCGCAGTTTAAGATGGGATTCAATCAGCTCATCTTCAACACGCTTCGCGACGATACGAGCGCGCTCACTGCGACGATCCACGAGCAATATAACCTCGTCCTTCTCGTCGGAGCGGCCATCGTCCTGTCGTATATCGCCATCGTATGCCTTATCAAACTGTTGAAGAAAAAAGTCATACCGCTCCCCGATATGGGAAGCCGCATCGGCAATTTCAGTGCAAAAGTCGCCATCATTGCGCTTATCTACCACATCTCCGTATTCTGCGGAAACTGCGGCGGTATGTCGTATCTCGATTATTTCAACTGGGAAAACGCAGGCATCACGAACGACCAGCTATTGAACGAAGCCATCCTAGACGACGGACAGGCACTCTACCGTGCGTACGTCTGTCAGGAGCGTCTTGAATGGTCGAGCGGTATGAATATCAGCGAAGACGAGCTTCGCGCGCATGCACGCTCCTTGTCGGACGGCACGGTCGCTGACCCGCGCCATCTCGATGACTGCCTTGTTAAGACAGCATCGGGCGCAGCAAGACCGAAGCACGTTATCCTTATCATCGCCGAGAGCTACGCCAACTGGCCGCTCGAACAGCAGTATAAGGATCTTCACATCGGCGACGGCATGAAATCGATCATCGCACAGCCGAATACGGCGTATCTCGACCGTATGCTCCCGAACGGCTACTGCACCATCGCAGGCATCATGGGCTGTCTGACAGGATTCAGCGATGTCAACCTCTACATGAACTACCTTCCGCAGACGTATAAGGAAGTCTACTCGACCTCCATCGCACCGCAGATGGCTCGGCTCGGCTATCGTCCCGTATTCTTCTACGGCGGACCGCCCAGCTGGGAAGCCGTCCGCGACTTCACCCTCTCGCAAGGGTATGAGAAATTTTACGGACAGAGCGACTACGGCAACGTAACGGGCAACGTATGGGGCTGTGACGACAAGCACCTCTTTGCCGAAGTGCTCCGCGCCCTTGAAAAAGAAGAATCGGGCTTCTACACCGTCATGACGACATCGAACCACTCGCCGTTCTCCGTCTGGCTTGACGGTGAAGGCTATCCCGAAGACGTCGTACACAAGAACCTCACCGACAAACAGAAAGATGACTGGACGCTCACCAAGAGCCTCGGTCACTACTGGTACGCCGACAAATATATGGCACAGTTCATCAAAGATGTACAAAAACGATTCCCCGACACGCTCATTATGGTCGTCGGTGACCATGCCGACCGTATGAACTTAGAGGCCACACCGCGACTCTACCAGAGATATGCCGTACCGCTCATCGTCACGGGCAAAGGCGTCACGAAGAACCTCTTCCCGAAAGATGCCGCCGGCAGTCATATCAATATCCTGCCGACACTCATCGAGCTGTGCGCACCGAAAGGGTTTGAATATACCTCCGTCGGCACGAGCCTGACGAAAGGCGTGAAGATCGGATACAGCTACGGCTATTGGATAACGGCTGAGGAGATGGGATACACCGACCGCGCAGACGGACGTGAAGCCATCGACCCGACGCGCGCCGTCAAGAAGAGCATCCCGTGGAAAACGATCGAGAGCGAGATCGTTCGCGGCCGCTCCGTATCGTGGTGGCGCATCGAAAAAGGCAATACCGAATTTACTGCAGCACAATAACCAAGCGACAAGCAGTCTGCCTACTACGGCAGGCTGTTTTTTGTATGGCAGAGGGCGGACGTTCCTGCAAAAATGGGGTAGCATAATAGGCGATTTGTTGATATAATTAAACGATAACAAATAAATCTGAACGATGTTGAGATAAAAAGAGGTGCCAAAGATGTTAGACCATAGATTCGTTATCGTAACAGGCTTATCCGGCGGCGGCAAAACGCAGGTCAGCCGAGTGCTGGAGGACTTGGGATATTTTTGCGTAGACAACTTACCGCCACTTTTCATACCGAAGTTTGCCGAGCTCGTGCGCGACAATGAGCAGATCAAAAAAGTCGCCCTCGTCGTCGATATGCGCAGTCGCGAATTTTTCGACGACCTGATGAACGTGCTCGAATCGATGGAATCGGCAGGACAGGGCTATGAGCTTTTGTTTCTCGAAGCATCGGACGAAACGATCATTCGCCGCTATAAAGAAACGCGCCGCAGTCATCCGCTCGCACCGAACGGCCGATTGATCGACGGTATCCACAAAGAACGCGCTCGTCTTGACGGCGTGCGCGGTCGTGCAACGCATATCATCGACACGACGAGCATGAAAAAGGAAGAGCTCAAAAAACGCATCCTCGGGCTCTACGGCGGTTCGGATAAGGTTTCCGAACGCATGGCGATCACCGTATTGTCGTTTGGCTTCAAGTACGGTATGCCGCTCGATGCCGACCTCGTATTCGACGTACGTTTCTTGCCGAATCCGTTCTATGTCGAAGCGCTCCGCAAAAAAAGCGGTACGGTTCCTGCGACGGCAGAATATATCTGGAAATGGCCCATTACCCAGCAGTTCGTTGAAAAACTCAACGGTCTGTTGGAATTCCTCGTGCCGAACTATATCAAAGAAGGCAAAAGCCAGCTCGTCATCGCCATCGGCTGTACGGGTGGTATGCACCGCTCCGTATTCATTGCGGACAGAGTCGGCCGCAGCTTAAAAGAACTCGGCTACAACGTCACCATTACGCATCGTAACGTACGCAACAACGATGTCGAAGAACATATCGAATAATCATGTCGAGGTGAGAACATGGGATTCTTAAAATGGCTCTACCCGGGCATGAAATTCAAACGCTGGCTCCTTTTGTTCGCATTCGGCGTGCTGGCACTTTGTACGGGTATCACCATCTTATTCAACTATAAATATATCGGGAATCTGGAGGAGGTCATCTTCCGTACCGTATACCTCTGGACAGGAAGCTATGACTACATGGTCAACATGGCATTCGGTACCGCGACGGCAGGTGCAGGCCTTATCCTGATGCTCACAGCTGTTCGGCAGATGATACGCTCCATCATCGGCGTCCTTCTGCCCGACGGGTCGGAAAAGCTCGTCGACCTCATCTTTGCCGAGCGTAAGCTCAGCCGCGGTCCTGCCGTTGCCGTTATCGGAGGCGGTACAGGGCTGTCGGTGCTGTTGCGCGGCATCAAGACCGTGACGAAAAACGTCACTGCGATCGTCACCGTAGCGGACGACGGCGGTTCTTCGGGCAGACTCCGTGAAGACCTCGGCATCTTACCGCCGGGCGATCTTCGCAACTGCCTCGTTGCACTCGCAGAAACAGAACCTCTGATGGAAAAACTGTTCCAGCACCGTTTCGGCGGCAGAGGCGACCTCGCAGGTCACAGCTTCGGCAACCTTTTTATTGCCGCGATGACCGAAACGGTCGGCGGTAATATGGAAGAAGCACTCAAAGCATCGAAAAAGATCCTCGCCGTTCGCGGACAGGTACTTCCTGCCACGATCAGCGAAGTCAAGCTCATGGCGCGCCTTGCCGACGGCCGCATCATCGAAGGCGAATCGCGTATTCCGCTTTCGGGCTCGCCCATCGACCGCGTATACTTAGAGCCTGCCGATGCCAAGCCTGTGCAGAGTGCGCTCAGCGCTATCGCAGATGCGCAAGTCATCTTCCTCGGACCGGGCAGTCTTTATACGAGCGTCATGCCGAACCTCCTCATTGACGGCATGGCAGATGCGCTCCGCAAGTCGAGAGCGACCAAAGTCTACATCTGCAACGTCATGACCCAACCGGGCGAAACAGACGGATATTCCGTATCGGCACACGTCAAAGCCATCTTCGACCATGTCGGTGAAGGCATTGTCGACTACGTCATCGTCAACGGAAGCCGTATCTCCGACGAAGTATGCGAAGTCTACGCACGCGAAGGCGCACAGCCTGTCATCGTAGACAAAGATAAAACAGAACGGCTCGGTGTCAAAGTCATCGAAGCCGACCTCATCAGTCAGACCAACCTTGCGCGTCACGACCCGCAGAAGCTGTCGCAGACCATCATCTCGATGCTCTACGACTATCAGATACACCGTGACCAGCCGGGCGAGTGGGAACAGCTGATGAACCAGAATGAAGGAAAATAAAGAAAGCTAGAGGGAACGTATGGCATCTTACTCAAGTGAAGTTAAAAACGAACTGACGCGCGTCACAGGTGATGATTTTTGCTGTCAGGCGGCAGAACTCGCCGCGCTCTTCCGCATGGGCGGTGCCATGTCCATCGGCGGACAGATGCAGCTCGGTATCAACTTCGTTACCGAAAACGCGGCACTCGCGCGCAAAGTACTCAACTTAATCAAAGGGAAATTCGAGCTCAAGACAGAAGTCATGGTCTCGCGCTCCCGTCGCCTTAAAAAGAATAACCGCTACATGATAAAAGTCGTCCCCGCACCCGAAGTCGTCGACCTTTTGGCGGCACTCGGCATCATGCGTGCCGACGGCTGGAACGACGGTGATGATACGGCGATCTGCGAAGAGGACTGCTGTAAACGCGCATACCTTCGCGGTGCGTTTCTCGGCGGCGGCTCTGTCAACCGTCCCGAAGGCGAATACCATCTCGAAATGGTCACCGAAAATCGCCTCTTTGCATCTACCATCGTCACGATGATGGAAGGGTTCGGCTTCCCTGTAGGGCAGACCGAACGCAAAAAAGACTGTATGATCTATTTAAAAGACGGCGATGCCATCATGCGTTTTTTACGCCTCATCGGTGTCGAAGAAGCCATGCAGTCGTTCGAACAAGTGCGCCTCGTCAAAAGCGTGCGCAACAAAGTCAACCGTCTTGTCAACTGCGAAACAGCCAACCTCAACAAGACCGTCATGGCGGCATCCCGTCAAGTCGCGCATATCAAGCGCATCGACAAATATATCGGTCTTGAAAACATCGCGCCCAACCTTCGCGAAGCGGCGCGGCTCAGACTGGCTCATCCCGAAGCACCGCTGCAAGAACTCGTCGACATCATGGAAGGCAGAGTCAGCAAATCGGGCATGAACCATCGTCTGCGCAAGCTCGAAAAGCTTGCAGAAGAATTGCCGGGAGGCGATGTCAATTGAAACGAAAGCTAACACTCGCGGCGGGGCTTGTCCTCGCCCTTCTTATCCTTGCATGGGTCACCATGCCGCGCGGATACGTGCCCATCTTAGCGTATCACATGGTCAACGACATCCGCGTCGATAACGAATATTGTATGACGACGAGCCAGTTCGACGAACAGATGAAATACCTGTCGGAAGAAGGCTACACCGCTATCAGCCTGCGCGAATTTTTCGAAGCGCGCGGCGGTAAACGTACGCTCCCCGACAAACCCATCATCATCACCTTCGACGACGGCTACCAAGACAATCTTACCGAAGCACAACCCATCCTCGAAAAATACGGCATGAAAGGCACCGTATTCGTTGCCACAGGCCTTGTCGATACCGACTGGTACCTGTCGCCTGCCGAGATCAAAGAGCTTGCGGACCGCGGTATGGAGATCGGCTCGCATACCGTATCGCACGTTGCCATGACAGGCGATGTCGATATACACAAAGAGCTTGGCATCTCGCGTATGTGGCTCGAACAGACCACAGGCAAGCCGTGTATCTTCTTCGCGTATCCGTTCGGTGCGTATAACGAGCGTGTACAAAAAGACATTCAGGCGTACGGCTACTGGGGCTCTGTCACGGGCGACAGTGGATACAACAACTTCGACGTACCGCGCCATGAACTAAAGCGCGTCAACATGCCGAAGATCACGGGCGGACTTGATGAATTCAAAAACCGCCTGCGCTATGCGTATCTGCGCACGTGGCTCCGTCTGTAACAGACAAAAGAGGCAGAGTTCGGCGAGATTCGACCCCAAACGATTGATTTTATTTGCAATAAAAGGGAAAAAGAGCTATAATAAAAACAGCACTTTTGGCAAAGGAGGGAAACAATATGGCTAAACGTATCGTTACGGTCAACAAAGCATCCTTGCAGGCAACGGTTCACACCGGTGGTTGCGGCGAATGCCAGGCTTCCTGCCAGTCCGCTTGCAAAACTTCTTGCACGGTAGGTAATCAGGTTTGCCAGAAATAATTTGCCTTAGTCGGCAAAGCTAGGAACGAATGCCCCTCATGCAGGGGCTTTTGTTTTTCCTTGTGCATGAGAAAGAAAATGGAGGAATACCCCTTGAAGATACATAAGTTTCAACAAAACGGTTATAACATCGTCCTCGACATCAACAGCGGTGCCGTCCACGTAACGGACGAGCTCATCTACGACCTCCTCGATGTATTCACAGGCGACAACGACGACGAAGCGATTCAGTCGCTCAAAGGAAAATATGACGAAGCCGACCTTCGCGACGGCCTCAGTGACCTTCACGAATTGATGGACAGACAAGAACTCTTTGCGCCCGACCTCAACGTACCGCTTGCACTTAAAAACAAACCGCTCGTCAAATCGCTCTGCCTTCACGTAGCGCATGACTGCAACCTCCGTTGTCAGTACTGCTTCGCAGGTACAGGCGACTTCGGTCACGACCGCGGTCTGATGCCTGTCGAAGTCGGCAAAAAAGCAGTCGACTTCATCATCGCCAACAGCGGCCATCGCAAGCATTGCGAGCTTGACTTCTTCGGCGGCGAACCGCTCATGAACATGGAAGCAGTCCGCGCCGTCACCGAATACGTTCATCAAAGAGAAGCCGAAACAGGCAAGATCTTCAAGCTCACGCTCACGACGAACGGTCTTGGGCTTACGGAAGAGATCGAAAAATTCCTCAATGACGAAAACATCAGCCTCGTCCTCAGCCTCGACGGACGAAAAGAAGTCCATGACAATATGCGTCCGATGATAAACGGCAAAGGAAGCTACGACCCTGTCGTACGCAACATGAAACGTGCCGTTGCATCGCGTAACTTCGACAACTACTACCTGCGCGGTACGTTCACAGGCTACAACCTCGACTTCTGTGCCGACGTCCTCTCCATGCTCGACGAAGGCTTCGACCAGCTCTCCGTAGAACCTGTCGTTGCCAAAGACGCACCGTACGAACTCAAAGAAGAACACCTGCCGAAGCTGTTCGAAGAATACGAAAAGCTCGCCAAAGTCTACCTCGACAAACAGCTCGCAGGCGACGGCTTCACCTTCTTCCACTTCAACCTCGACCTCAACAACGGCCCTTGCGTTGCCAAACGTCTTATGGGCTGTGGTGCAGGTCACGAATATTTTGCCGTCACGCCCGACGGTGACCTCTATCCGTGCCACCAGTTCGTCGGCCGTGAACAGTATCGCATCGGAAGCCTTGACGAAGGCATCCTCCGTCAAGACCTCGTGCAGACCTTCCGCAATGCGCACGTACTCAACAAACCGAAATGCACCGACTGCTGGGCGCGCTTCTATTGCAGCGGCGGCTGTCATGCCAATGCCGACCTGTTCCACGGCGACTTCCACAAACCGTACGAGATCGGCTGCGAGCTTCAGAAAAAACGCCTCGAATGTGCTATCATGATACAGGCAGTTCTCTTGATGGCAA
>JAFSAX010000074.1 GCA_017442105.1 Selenomonadales bacterium
CGTATCCGATACGAGGTTGGATACGGTCGTTTTGTATACGTCGAGGTTGATCGACGAACCGTAGTTGGCGATGTTATAACACATGATGTATGCGGTGCCGTTCGGCAGTACTTTGATACTGCGCATTTCGCGGCCTACGCCTTCCGGTACGGTCACCTTCTTCGAGGAAGTAAGGGTGCCGTTATCATCGAGGAATGCGATGTCGAGCGAAGTCTCTTCGTTGGCTACGTCGTCACCGTAGTTCTGGTAGCCTCCGATCGCCGATGTGATGATCATGTTATTGTATTTGTTGAGGCGGACGCTGTCTGTGTTTTTGCCCATAGTGACGACGCTGTTGTATTCGAGGCTGCCGTCTTCTTGGATGGTGTATTGCATCAGATAGCTCGGATCGTAAGCCGCGTCTGCTGCCCATGCGTCACCGCCCGGGTTGACGTTGGCAATGACATAGAGATTGCTGCCGTCGATCATGACTGCTTCGTCGTGGAGCTGACACGTATCGTCAAAGCTGATACCTTCCAGGTCGATGAGGTCCTGTTTGAGGTCTATGGTCATGTTAGCTTGCGGTGTGATCGCGGTATCGCCGACTTGGCTGACACCGATGGTGCCTTCGTCATAGCTGGCTACATAGATGAAGTTGTTGGAGCGTGCTACGCCGTGTGCGTTGCAGGCTCCTTCGGGGAGGCCCGATACGGCTTCGGAGAAGTCTCCTTGTCCGTTGAAAGCATAACTCGGCACTAAGTTGGTGGTGCTGTAGTTATACTGTCTGATATACATTTCGCTTTTGCCCGTTGTCTGGTCTACCGTATTGTAGATGGCGGGGTCGCGGTTGAGGTCGATCAGTGTGCCTGCGACAGCGCTGATATCGGCAGAGTCAATGTACGAGCCCTGGATCGTGCCGAGCTGACTTTGACTGTAGTCGGACGCAACGAATGCGCCGAGGTTGGCTGCATCAACAGGCTGTGCGAAGGCCAGTCCGCTGACGACTGCTGCGACAAGCAGTGCGTTTTTCTTTTTGGACGTTGGTTTTTTCATCGTTATCCTCCTTTAGAATTCATACCGAACGGTTGCATAGTAGGTACGTCCCTGGATCGGGAACTCGGGGTTGATGTATCCGCCGCCTACGAATGCTGTGTTGGTGTAGATCTTTTGCTTGGGCCCTTCGTTGAAGATGTCGTTGCAGCCGAGTGTGAGCTGTACGGAATCACTCATTCTTACTTTCATACCGAGGTTGTACACGAGGAGAGAGTCGACGGGCTTGCCGCTGAGGTAAGCATACTCACCGCCGCGGGAGTCTTTTTCTCGGTACGTGTAGTACGAGTCGGTATAGTGGGCTTCTGCAAATATATCAAGACCGTCTTGCGGTCGGTATGTTAATCTGACGTTGCCTTCCCATTCAGGCTGATACGTTGCCCATACATCGGTATAGTCGTATCCGCCCGCAGGAGTGCTGTTTTTCTGTTTCATGTTAGATGTGATATAGGTAGCCTGCAGATCGAGATCGAACTTGTTCCAGTTGAAGCTGGATTGAAGTTCAAGCCCGTGCGATTTGCCTTTGTTGTCATTCATATAGCACCAGTAGTCTTTGCCGTAACGCTGAAGCTGAAGCATGTTATCTGAATCACGCCAGAAGTAGGTCAAGGTCGTTTTGTTATATGCACCGAGTGCATCACCGTTCCAGATGGCACTGATGTCAAACTGCTTGCCTTCTTCAGGACGCGGGAATACGGACTGACCGTTGGAAGTATTCGGTGCGGGAAGGATACCTGCGCCGTCCCCTGCGATCTCATACATATTGAGGAGGCGATAGTACGTTCCGCCCGTCATGCGCATCGTAAACTGATCGTTGAATTCTTTTTTGAGTGCAAGCTGCCAGGTTACTTTATCGTCAGTCTGCTCGTCACACGGTGTGATCCAGCCGTAACGATTTTCTGCATTTTCTTCGAAGCGACTGCCATCGCTGTACCCTGTGATAGTGGAACGGTTATAGCGAAGGCTCGGTGTGAAGAACCAGCTCGATTTTTTATCGAGTGTGATGGTATCTTGTAGCTGGATATTGAGCATCTCTTGTTTGTAGCGATTACGCGTCTGTCCCAATATGCTTGCAATAGAGCTGTCACCAATGACCTTATCCATGAGAGAGCCTTGTACTGTCATGTCTTCTGTGGAGTAGTTCACTTGGAAATCAAGCATATTGCGTTCGGACATTTTGTATGTACCGTCGATCTGCACATGATATTTATCCGAGTCATAGCGGCTCCATTCACGAAGCGGAACGGTATCTTTTTCGTAGTCAGTCACATTATTCTGCATGATATGCTCGGCACGGTATTGTTTCTCTGTCTTGGTATAGCCTGCCATCCAGCCCCATTCGAGTTTGCCGACTTCGTTACGGTTCTGCACAAGGATGTCTTTCGTATCGATCTTCTGGCGGCGGCTATCGTAAAAGTATGTATCAAAAAGGTCTACCTCATATGCCCAGACGGCATCGACAGCACTGCCATTCCAAAGGCTGTCGGGCAGATGACGGTCTATCTTATTCCAGGAACCTTTGACCATCCAGTTGTCGTTCTGCTATTTGATGATAGAATTGATATTTTGGTAATCGTTGTATTTACGATGGCGTTCATTTTCTTTAGCATGTTTTAGTTTTTGTTTATTTTTCTCGAGTGTTTCA
>JAFSAX010000075.1 GCA_017442105.1 Selenomonadales bacterium
AACATAAGAGCAGATCTTAGGCTCGGTTGCCATAAGTTCGATCAGATCGTCTGTGAAGTTGTGCGGGTAGCAATACAAAAGACGAATCCATTCGATTTTTTCGATTTTGACAAGTTCGCGAAGAAGGGCTGTAATACGGCGTTCTCCGTAGAGGTCAGTACCATAGTTCGTTGTATCTTGTGCGATCAAGTTGATCTCGCGAACACCTTGCTCAGCCAGGTTTTTGGCTTCTGTAATGATAGATTCCATAGGACGACTGCGGAAATCTCCGCGAACAGATGGGATAACACAATAAGCGCAACGATTGCTGCATCCTTCTGCGACTTTGATATATGCCGTGTAAGACGGTGTTGTAAGTACGCGCGGCATATCTTCCGTATAGAGGTTGGTCAATTCATCCAAGATCATAACAGGTTTTTCACCACTATCTACACGTTCGATCGCTTCACGGATCTTCTGCCACGAACCCGTACCGATAATGGCATCGATCTCGGGAATCTCTGTGATCAATTCGGTCGCGAAGCGTTGTGCAAGACAACCGCTGACCAAGAGCATTTTGCAGTTGGCGTTTTTATATTCAGCCATCTGCAAGATCGTGTCTACCGACTCTTGTTGTGCGGATTCGATAAATCCGCAAGTGTTGACGATAATAATATCGGCTTCTTCGGGGTCGGGTGTGATCGTGAGCTCATGCGAAGCCAGATCGCCGAGCATCAATTCTGCATCGACGAGATTTTTAACGCATCCTAAGCTGATAATTCCTACTTTTCTCATTGTTGTGTCCTCACTTTGCTAAGCGAATTTCTTGTACCCATGTATCGATTAAGTGATATTTTTCTTCTTTGGTCAAGAATGGATCTGTATCCCACAAGACCTTCGATTTATACGTGAAAGCATTGTAAGATGGTAACGACGGATTCGTTGGTACAAAGAAGAAGTTCTGTTCTTGCAGGATCATTTGTGCTTCTTCTGTCAAAAGCCATCGTTGAAATTCTATTGCAACATCTTTGGAATGACTGCCATCGAAAACAGCACATCCCGTCAAACAGTATGCTGTTCCTTTCTTGGGATGAACGATCGCGATTGGAAATCCGTCATGGATATAACGGATAGCTTCGCTTTGGAGTGTAATGGCAGCGTCTGCCTCCCCTATTCCGATCATACTTGATGGCGTAGAGAGGGATTTGGCATAGCTGACGATATTGGGATGAAGATTTTTAAGCCATGTATACGCAGCTTTTTTTCCTTGTTTTGTTATCAATGTAAATAAGAAATGTGCAGATGCGTCTGCCATTAAGAAATCCGTCATAACAACGCGAAGTTCTTGGGGACGCACGATATCTTCCCAATCCTGCGGAACGGGAGATAATTTTGTCATGAAGTCACGATTTAAGCCGATCACGATCGGATCGTACCAGATACCCACCCACAGTCCGTCACGATTTTTTAACTGAGAAGGAACGTGACCGGTATTTTCTGTGTATATCGGCGCAAGGGTCTTTGTACGGACAGCTTTTTCAAGTGTTGAAGAAGGTGCCAGCAAGACGTCGGCTTGAGGCTCTGATTGTGTTCTCTCCAGTTTTGTTAAAAGCTCATCTTCTGTCAAATGAATAACATTGACTTTTATATGATATAAACGTTGATAAGCCGACGATACCAGTGTGGCTTGATCTTGCGGTATGGTTGACAAGAC
>JAFSAX010000076.1 GCA_017442105.1 Selenomonadales bacterium
AAATAGGTATAATATTCTCAATGCGAAGGACAAATATTCTTTCACAAAATACAACCTCATACTAAGACAATGACGAAGATGGCTGAATAACAGAGCGCACAGAGAATCGATGGTCGGTGTAAATCGATGGCAAAATTATTCTATAGCCTATGGCTTCCGAGTCGGAGTGCTGAACGTGCATTGGCATCAGTAGGTTCTCCCGTGATTGCTGCGTCAAGGCATAGGACGTGATAGCGTCCGAGAGTGGCATAGTAATATGCAATTTGAGTGGTACCGCGGTTTACCCCGTCTCAAAGATTTCTTTGAGACGTTTTTTTATATCCATACATCGAGGAGGTCATCTACCATGAATCAATATCGTATCGAAACCAACTGTGTACAAGGCGGTTATCGCCCCGATAACGGCGAACCTCGCCAAGTTCCCATCATACAGAGTACGACGTTTAAATATAATACAAGTGAAGATATGGGCAAGCTATTCGATCTTGAAGCAAGCGGATATTTTTATTCGCGCCTTCAGAATCCTACCTGTGATACTGTCGCCGCAAAGATATGCGCACTCGAAGGCGGTACAGCGGCAATGCTGACTTCGTCGGGGCAGGCGGCTAATTTTTATGCCGTATTCAATATCGCCAACTGCGGTGACCATATCGTTGCTTCTTCTACCATATACGGCGGTACCTATAATCTGTTCGCTGTCACAATGAAAAAAATGGGCATTGATTTTACCTTCGTTTCCCCCGATTGCACCGACGAGGAACTCAGTGCCGCATTTCGCCCGAATACAAAAGCCGTATTCGGCGAAACGATCGCCAATCCCGCACTTACCGTTCTCGACATTGAACGATTCGCTAAAGCGGCACATGACCATGATGTTCCACTCATTATCGACAATACTTTCGCAACGCCTGTTCACTGTCGTCCGTTTGAATGGGGCGCAGATATCGTCACCCATTCCACAACGAAATACATGGACGGTCACGGCGCCGGTGTCGGTGGCTGTATCGTTGATTCGGGCAGATTCGACTGGATGGCACACAAAGAGAAGTTCCCCGGCCTCTGCACGCCTGATGACAGCTACCACGGTATTACCTACGCAGAAAAATTCGGTAAAGAAGGCGCATTCATTACGAAAGCAACAGCACAACTGATGCGCGACTTCGGCTCAACGCAATCTCCGCAGACAGCTTTTCTCTTGAACCTCGGCCTCGAGAGCCTCCATGTCCGCATGGCCCGCCATGCAGAAAACGGACTTGCCGTTGCACGATTCTTAAAAGAGCATGATAAGATCGAATGGGTCACCTATCCTTCTCTCGAAGGAGATAAATGCTACGATCTTGCAAAAAAATATCTCCCGCATGGTTCCTGCGGTGTCGTCAGTTTTGGTGTTAAAGGAGGCAGAAAAGCAGCCGAAACATTCATGGGGCACTTGAAACTCGCCGCGATCGAAACGCATGTTGCCGATGCGCGCACCTGCTGTCTTCACCCTGCTAGTTCGACACACCGCCAGATGAGTGACGAAGAGCTTATCAAAGCAGGCGTATCGGGCGACCTCGTACGTCTTTCCTGCGGCTTGGAACACGCACAAGACTTACTCGACGATATCGCGCAAGCACTTGCGAAGCTCTAATAACGGATAAAGGAGATTATCTATGCCTATCAAAATTCCGAACGAACTTCCAGCGGCCAAGACATTGACCGATGAAAATATCTTTATCATGACAGAATATCGTGCCATCACGCAGGATATTCGTCCGCTCAAAATACTTCTGCTCAACCTTATGCCGACCAAGATAGACACCGAAACACAGCTTTCTCGGCTTCTCGGCAACACTCCGCTCCAGATCGAACTGGAGCTGATCCATACAAAAACGTACGAATCGCAAAACACACCAAAAGAACATCTGCTTTCTTTTTACAAAACGTTCGATACGGTAAAAGACAATACATACGACGGACTTATCATCACAGGCGCACCTGTCGAAAAAATGAAGTTCGAAGATGTCGATTACTGGGACGAACTTGCAGAGATCATGGAATGGAGCAAAACACACGTACACAGCACCTTCCATATCTGTTGGGGCGCACAAGCAGGCCTCTACTACCATTACGGCATCCAAAAGCATGACCTGCCGCAAAAAATGTTCGGCGTATTCCCGCATACACTCGACCGCAAACAGTCTATCCTGTTCCGCGGCTTTGATGATGTCTTCTACGTCCCGCATTCTCGCCATACGACTGTTCGCCGCGAAGATATCGAACGCGAACCTGCACTCAAGATCATCGCATCTTCTGAAGAAGCAGGTGTCTATGCTATTTCAAATGACGGCGGCAGTCAAATATTCATCATGGGACACTCTGAATACGACCCGCGCACACTCGAAAAAGAATACCTTCGCGATAAAAACTTAGGTCTTCCCATCGAAGTGCCGCAGAACTACTACCCGAACGATGACGATACCAAAGCACCGCTCGTTACCTGGCGCGCACATGCCAATCTCCTCTACTCTAACTGGCTCAACTACTTCGTCTACCAGAC
>JAFSAX010000077.1 GCA_017442105.1 Selenomonadales bacterium
ATTCACTTAGTCAGACTTATTTTACGCCGACCAATTTTTTGTAGCCAGCAAGTCTTTCTTTAGCGTCAGCTTCCGTTTTTGCGAACAATTCGTCAGCAAGTTCAGGGAAGGAACGTTTGAGCGAGGAGTAACGAACTTCGCCTGCGAGGAATGCCTGGAAGTCACCCGTCGGTTCTTTCGAATCGAGCGTGAATTTCTGGCCTTCCGGAGCTTCCGGATTGAAGCGGTACATTGCCCAGTAACCGCATTCAACGGCACGTTTCGTTTCTTCCTGAGATTTACCCATACCAACGCGGAGACCATGGTTGATGCACGGTGCGTAAGCGATGATGAGGGACGGACCCGGATATGCTTCAGCTTCTTTGATTGCTTTGAGAACCTGGTTTTTGTCTGCGCCCATTGCAACCTGTGCAACGTATACATAACCATAGCTCATAGCCATCATGCCGAGGTCTTTTTTCTTCGTTCTCTTACCGCTAGCAGCGAACTGTGCAATTGCAGCAGTCGGAGTAGCTTTGGAGGACTGACCACCCGTGTTGGAGTAAACTTCCGTATCGAATACGAGAACGTTTACATCTTCGCCGGATGCGAGTACATGGTCAACACCGCCGTAGCCGATGTCATAGGACCAGCCGTCGCCGCCGAGGATCCACTGAGACGGTTTCACCAAGAATTCACGGTTGTCATAGATTTTCTGGAGAAGCGTGCTGTTAGCTTTTTCAGCTTCCAAAGCAGCTTCTACTTTTTCAGCGCGTGCACGAGTGCCTTCGCCGAGATCTTTATTATCGAGCCATTCTTCGAATGCTGCCTGGAGTTCTTCGCTTACACCGTCAGCGATTGCTGCGCGGATGTCGTCAGCGAGGTTGTTACGGAGAATTTTCATACCCGTGAACATACCAAGACCGAATTCAGCATTGTCTTCGAACAAGGAGTTAGCCCATGCCGGACCCTGACCTTTTTTGTTTTTCGTGTACGGGATAGCCGGTGCACTTGCGCCCCAGATCGAGGAACAACCAGTTGCATTGGCGATCATCATGCGATCACCGAAGAGCTGCGTAACGAGTTTAGCGTACGGCGTTTCACCACAACCAGCACATGCGCCCGAGAATTCGAGGTACGGCTGTTCGAACTGGCTGCCTTTTACGCTGTATTTGTTCATCGGGTTCGGTTTGTCTGCTACTTTGTTTACGCCGTAATCCCAAGCTTCTGCACGGAATTCCTGCGTAGCAAGCGGTTTCATGATAAGAGCGGATTCTTTAGCCGGGCAGATGTCTGCGCAGTTACCGCAACCGGAGCAGTCATACGGCGAAACGAGCATCGTGAATTTGAGACCTTTTGCGCCAACTGCATCTTTAGCTTCGAAGCCTGCCGGAGCTGCTGCGAGTTCTTCTTCAGTCGTGAGGACCGGACGAATTGCTGCATGCGGGCAAACGAACGAACACTGGTTACACTGGATACATTTGTCGAGCTGCCATTCCGGAACGTTGATAGCGATACCGCGTTTTTCATAAGCAGCAGTACCCGTCGGGAACGTACCATCAGCCATGGAACCTTCGAACATGCTAACCGGAAGTTTGTCGCCTTCCTGACGGTTCATCGGTTCGAGGACTTCTTTAATGAATGCCGGAACTTCTTTCGCTTCTTTAGCTGCATCTTCAGCCGTAGCCCAAGCTGCCGGAACTTCTACTTTAACGAGTGCTTCGATACCACTGTCGATAGCAGCGTTGTTCATGTCAACGATTTTCTGACCTTTGTTACCATAGGAAGTAACAACAGCGTCTTTGAGGTAGTCAACTGCAGTTTCGAGCGGAATGATGTTCGCCAATTTGAAGAATGCGGACTGCATGATCATGTTGAAACGACCGCCGAGACCGATTTCCTGAGCGATCTTAACTGCGTTAACCGTGTAGAATTCGATATTGTTTTTAGCAATATACTGTTTCATCGAAGCCGGGAGGTTAGCTTCCAACTCTTCTGCATTCCAAGTACAGTTGAGGAGGAATTTACCGCCTTCTTTAAGACCTGCGAGAAGGTCGTATTTCGTTACATACGACTGCTGCGAGCAGGAGATGAAGTCAGCCTGATTGATGAGGTACGGCGAGGAGATCGGTTTTTTACCGAAACGCAAGTGGGACATCGTGATACCGCCCGATTTTTTGGAATCGTAAGCGAAGTATGCCTGAGCGTACATGTCCGTTTTGTCGCCGATGATTTTGATAGCGGATTTGTTAGCACCAACCGTACCGTCGGAACCGAGACCCCAGAATTTGCAAGCCGTCGTGCCTTCAACAGTCGTGTCGATTTCTTTCGTCGGAAGCGGAAGCGATTTGAACGTTACGTCATCGACGATACCGATCGTGAAACCGTCTTTCGGTTCATCAGCTGCCAAGTTGTCGAATACTGCAACGAGCTGGCTCGGCGTAATGTCTTTACCGCCAAGACCGCAACGGCCGCCAACGATCGTCGGATTCCAGTCTTTCTGGTTGTAGAATGCAGATTTAACATCGAGGTAGAGCGGTTCGCCAAGAGCGCCCGGTTCTTTCGTTTTGTCAAGAACTGCAACAGCTTTTACTGTTTTCGGGATATATTTGAAGAAGTGTTCGAGGGAGAACGGACGATAGAGGTGAACCGTCAATACACCCGTTTTCTGACCCTGTGCGTTCAAATAGTCAACCGTTTCAACCAATGCTTCCGTAACGGAACCCATAGCGATAACGATGCGGTCAGCATCCGGAGCACCATGGTAGTTGAAGAGGTGATATTCACGACCCGTCAATTTCGTGATTTCTTCCATGTAGGATTCAACGAGTGCCGGGATCGCATCATAGAATTTGTTCGATACTTCGCGTTCCTGGAAGTAGATATCCGGGTTCTGAGCCGTACCACGCGTTACCGGATGGTTCGGATGAAGCGAATTTTTGCGATACGTTTCGAGAGCATCTTTGTCCAAGAGTGCTTCGAGTTCATCATATTCGAGAACTTCGATTTTCTGAATTTCATGGGACGTACGGAAACCGTCGAAGAAGTTGATGAACGGTACACGGCCTTTGATCGCAGCCAAGTGAGCGATCGCACCGAGGTCCATAACCTGCTGTACGCTGCTTTCAACGAGCATAGCGCAACCCGTCTGGCGAGCAGCCATAACGTCCTGATGGTCACCAAAGATATTCAAGGAGTTAGCAGCGAGCGCACGAGCCGAAACGTGGAATACGCCCGGAAGGAGCTCACCTGCGATTTTGTACATGTTCGGAATCATCAAAAGAAGACCCTGAGAAGCCGTATAAGTCGTCGTCAAAGCACCGGACTGGAGCGAACCGTGAACGGCACCTGCAGCACCTGCTTCAGACTGCATTTCTACGACTTTAACCGTCTGACCGAAGATATTTTTTCTGCCTTTTGCAGCCCATTCGTCTACATATTCAGCCATCGGCGAAGACGGAGTGATCGGATAGATAGCAGCAGCATCCGTAAATGCATAGGACACATGAGCGGCAGCGGCGTTACCATCCATAGTTTTCATTTTTCTTGCCATTAAATAATCCCCTCTCTTTTTTAACAACTCAGTAAGGATTTTGTATATCATTCGAATCAGTCCCACCGCACAAGACGGCTTGACCGCATCACGAATAAATATACATCATACTTAACGTACATTATAACTATACACCGATTGTCCCAAAAAGTAAAGAGATACACACGTTTTCTCATAAAAATTCTTTCAAAAAACCATACCAAATTGCTTATTCTATTTTTAATTTTCAGTTAATTTAAG
>JAFSAX010000078.1 GCA_017442105.1 Selenomonadales bacterium
AAAATCACCCTCGCATTGGTGACAGGTGCATTTGTAATGAGCAGCAGTGTAGCCTTGGCAGGCG
The DNA here is from genome assembly GCA_017442105.1 of Selenomonadales bacterium. Taxonomy (NCBI): domain Bacteria; kingdom Bacillati; phylum Bacillota; class Negativicutes; order Selenomonadales; species Selenomonadales bacterium. Next base: position 65 of record JAFSAX010000078.1, read on the forward strand.
TGAATATATCGACAGTGCCGCCTGCTGACGGCTGGGTCAGCGTAGATGGTATTTACGCACCTAAGGATGATTGGTCGAATAATACCATAACGATCAGTGGCGGTATTGTCGAGGATGCTTTTGCGGGCGGCTATGCTGATGGTTCCGATGATGCAAGCGGGAATAAGATCAATATTGGTGCAGGTACATTTGAGGATGATATCTTCGGTGCTTATGCATACAACGGCGATGCAACGGGCAACACGGTGAATATCACAAACGGTGCGTTTGGCGAGGATGCCTATATTTACGGCGGTTATTCTTATGGTGATGCGACGGGTAATGCTGTGACGATCGCAGACGGTACGTTCGAGCGCGGTATCGTCGGCGGTGAATCTTATGTCGGCAATGCGACCGAAAATACGGTAAATATCACAGCAGGTACGTTCAATGGCTATGTCTGCGGCGGTTATTCCGAGGAGGCTGATGCAGCTGAAAATACCGTAACTATCACAGATGGTACGTTCAATGGCGATATCTACGGCGGTGAATCTTACGAAGGCAATGCGACCGAAAATACGGTAAATATCACAGCAGGTACGTTCAATACAGGTGTCTTCGGCGGCTATTCCTATGAGGGTGATGTAACTGAAAATACCGTAACTATCACAGACGGTACGTTCAATGGCGATATCTACGGCGGTTGTTCCGATGCGGCCGATGCGACGGCTAATACGGTAGCTATTACAGCAGGTACGTTCGATGGCGACATCCTCGGCGGTTGTTCCTATGTGGGCAATGCGACCGAAAATACAGTAGATATCACAGCAGGTACGTTCGGTGGCAATATCGTCGGCGGTTTTTCCGAGAATGCGACTGCCGCTGAAAATACGGTAAATATCACAGCAGGTACGTTCAATGGCTATGTCTGCGGCGGTTATTCCGAGGAGGCTGATGCAGCTGAAAATACCGTAACTATCACAGATGGTACGTTCAATGGGTGTATCTACGGCGGTGAATCTTATGTCGGCAATGCGACCGAAAATACGGTAAATATCACAGCAGGTACGTTCAATGGCTATGTCTACGGCGGTTATTCCGAGAAGGCCGATGCAACAGGTAATACGGTAACCATTAGCGGTGCTGCTGATTTGGAAAATGCTCAATTATTTGGTGGTGCAGCACTGCGTAGAGTGGACGAGCTCAGTGTAACAAAAGCTATCCGGTATGAAATTGGCGGTGCTTATGGCGGTTCAAGTGCTCCCAACACTTTGAACATTGGTACCTCCGAATATTCTTGGGCAAACTTGCACAATACCAGTAGCAATAACATTAAAACGATCCAAGGCTTTGATATTATCAACTTTGAACACGTGAAATGGGATACGGAAAATCCTGCCCTCAAAGTAGAACGTCTTGAAATGAGCGGTGATGGCACGACCATCACAGTCAACAACCTGTATGTAGAAGAAGGCGATGCAACATTCGTTGCCAATGCCAACATGACATTGATCGACAGCACTGAGACGAACGGCAACCTTGCCGATGCTTCTAGCGTCGTAACGATCCACAGCGGTATCGCAAACGTCTACGCGGCAGACATCGTTATGGGCGAAGAAATAGAAGGAGCCGCTGAAGAAGACGTATTCATCGTATTGGGCGGAGAAGATACCAATCACGAAAACGTCGGCGAAGGAACGTATCCGCCGGACAGCAATGAAGGCGGAGACACGCCGAATATCCCGACACCGAGCCGTAACGACCAAGTCCTCGTACTCGGCGAATCTCGTGCGGCTGCAATGGCATTCACCAACCAAGGCAGCGAACTCATCGAGCTTGCGATCAACAGCCTCGTTCGTGACCAAGAAGAAGAAAAAGTATTCGCGGCAATATACGGCAACCACAGCGAATACGAAACGGGCAGTCATGTCAATGTCAACGGCTGGAGCGGTATCGTAGGTATCGGTAAAACGACGGATACAGGCCTTACATACGGTGCATTCTTCGAAAACGGTATCGGCGATTACAGCACGCACAACATCTACACAGACGACTACATCCGCGGTGACGGCGAAGCAGTCTACAACGGCGGCGGCTTCCTTATTCGCAAAGACAATACAAACGGCGTATACACCGAAGCATCCGTTCGTGCAGGTAACCTCAGCAACGAACTCGAAGGTGCAGTACGCAACGGTCAGAGCCTCACGGGTTATGATATCGACACTTTCTACTACGGCGCGCATATCGGCGTAGGTAAACTCATCCCGAAAGGCAATGACAGCCTCGACGTATACGGTAAATTCATCTACACGCACCATAACGGTGAAACGTTCGACATCGACGGCACAGACGTGAAATTCGACAGCATGGACAGCCAGAGATTGCGTCTTGGTCTCCGCTACAACAGCGCACAGACGAAAAAAGCGACACTCTACTACGGCGCGGCTTGGGAATATGAATTCGACGGCGATGCAAACGACAAAGTCGCAACGTTCGATCTCGAAACACCGTCGCTCGAAGGCAGTACCGTCATCGGCGAACTCGGTCTCCACTATATTGCAGATGCAAGATGGAGTCTCGACGTCAATGCTCGCGGTTATGCGGGACAGCGTGACGGTGTCAGCGGCAGCGTACAGGTGAAATACAGCTTCTAAACGACTATGCGACAAACGCGAAACACAAAAGAAAGAGAGAGGAATTTTCCTCTCTCTTTTTTCGTGCGGAAGAATGGCGGCGGATAACAGATGCATCAAAAGAGCGTATACAAGGGTGTATACGCTCTTTTTGTGTATAGGGTATATACTTATATAAAGACGGGGGAAAAGTGCCTCAGAGAGGATGTGAGGCGCTTTGATGGGGATTATGGCAATGTGGTATGGACGGATTGGAAACCGTATCTGCGTGG
>JAFSAX010000079.1 GCA_017442105.1 Selenomonadales bacterium
AAAGATGGCGTGCGCTGTGATTGGATGTTCTGGTGCGTAAATAATGATAAGAAAAATGTAATTGAAACAAAATGGATATATAAACCGTCGCCGGGTAATACGCAATCAAAACGAATGATTACAATCGGGAAAGCTATTACCAACCTTCGCAAATACCATGTCGATGTACTTGGCAATCGTTACCCCGCACCACAAGAAGAACTCCAAATGAAGATAGAATTGTAGGTGATGTAGTTATGGGCTGGCGGACAATCTATATCGAAGACAGTCACAAGGTATCACTCTATCTCAACAACCTCAAGATCGAAAGCGGAGATGGGCAATATGTCGTGCCTATCTCCGACATCGATACTGTCTCAATAACTACAAGATGTATATTACTGTACAGCTTCTGTGCAAACTCAGCCAGAATAACGTATGTGTCATCATCTGCGAGAAAAACGGTCTGCCCGAAGTCGTCATGAGCCCTATTACAGGGAACTTCTCTGCCTTTCGTCAGCAGGAGCTCCAGCTCAACTTGTCAGCCGAACGAAAGGCAAGATTATGGCAACGTCTTATCGAAGGCAAGATACAGAACCAGATCAACGTAGTCCATGCGTGTATACCAAAGGCGCAAGGACTAATGCACCTACAGACATTCTGTCAAGACGTCGAACCCAATGACAGCACCAACCGCGAAGGCCTTGCCGCCAAGGTCTACTTTCGTGCACTGTTTGGAACAGACTTCCTGCGTGAACGAGAATCGGACGATGCAGTCAATATCGCTCTGAACTACGGCTATGCGGTACTGCGTGCTATGCTTGCCAGAAGCATCGTTGCCAAAAGACTTCTGCCTACGATCGGAATCAAGCATCGCAATCCGTACAACCATTTCAACCTGACAGACGACTTTATTGAACCGTATCGACCTATCGTCGATCAGTGGGTATGGCATAATATCCATGTACCGCAAGAACTGTTTACCAGAGATAAACGTATCGGCTTACTGGAAGAACTGAGTGGAAAAATCTACTATGATAATAAAAAATACGGCATCGCACAATCTATGAATCTCTATGTGGATAATATCATTCACTATATGGAAACGGGAGATGAAACGATGATAAAAATACCCGAAACGCAAGTCATGCTCAATGAGTGACTACCGTATCATGCGTATCTTGCTCTTTTTCGATCTCCCGTTTGATGATGCCGTTGCCGTAAAACGATACACCAGATTCCGTAAGCTCTTGATCCAATCGAGATACCAGATGCTCCAATACTCCGTATATTGTAAAATATGTCCTAACAAAGACACCGTAAAATGGCATCTGGACTATCTAAAAAAAACATCTGCCGCAAGACGGCTCTGTCATGGTGCTGACCATAACGGAAAAACAATATCAATCGATACAGCACCTTGTGGGAAGCAAAACCGAACTGGATAAAAAAACGACCGACTCAAGACTACTGCTGTTCTAAGGAGAAGGACTATGGACGGAACACTTTTTCTCGAAGGATATAAGCTGAAACATCGCATCACGCTCAATCTGCAAAAACATACCATACTGTTATCTCATACTGATATGTTCACACCGACCATCTTATTCGATATGATCGAACGATATTTCAACAAGCAAAACTTTTCTGATACATATCAAAAAAGTGTTCATATCAGGTTAAATGAGAAAAAACTGTCACCGACCGACTTTCAAGTGTGGCGGATACGTCCTAACGTAAATGTAGAAGAAGAAATCAAAATCGCGAAAAAAACACTGCTCGGACAATATCTGGAACAACTGTATCGTGATAAACAGAACGTGTTTGAGCGTATCGGACATAGTGTGGAAAAAGAATTACTCAATGAACTGAATGTAATGCTCAAGCGATACGATATGCGGCTAGAATGTGATGAACAGAATATCTACACCTTTGCCAAAATGTTGTCCCTCGGAACGTATATGGCAGAAGAAGAGGTGCTTCCGAGTGAATATAGTCAGTATCAAGCGAAACAGTTCTTACTTGATGTGATAGACGATATAGAAGCCAAAAAGCCAAAACTGCTTCTTGTCGAACTGCCCGAATACGGACTCGATCATCAAGAACTGCGATCATGGTACACATCATTGATGAATAAACAACAGATAACAGCCAGTATCATCTATACACAATCAAAAGAGATCCTGCGTCATGTAGAAGATATCTATGCTTATCATCTGTGCCGAGATTATCACGTATTGGGCTTTGATGATTATGACGAAATGGAAGAGATGCTGCTCGACCATGATTGTTGGAAACATTCACCCGAAGAAATCAAACA
>JAFSAX010000080.1 GCA_017442105.1 Selenomonadales bacterium
GAGCAGAAGTTTTTCTTTTGGTACAAGTTTGAGCATCTTTTTGATATTGTTTTCTGTCCACGGAAGTGATGCTACCGAACCGCTGGTCGGACACGATGCCCAGTGCTCATCATAGGTCATGACCATCATATAATCCACTTTTTCAGCAAGCGCTTTTCTGTCATAACAGAGCGACCAATAAGAAGACTGTGCAGGCACCGTTACGTCGATCGAAGTGATGAGCCCCATCCGTCGGAACATATCGGACATTTCCCCGACGAACGCTGTCAATCTGTCTTTATCATCGTCATAAACATTTTCAAAGTCTATATTGATACCGTCAAGATCATAGATCATGCTGTATATCGCAAGCTGTCGAATGACATTTTCTCTCGCCCGCGAATCAGCTAAAACGTCACGTGTCAAGTTGCGGTCGAAGTTATTCGTAACAAGTGCCCATACACGGTATCCTTTGGCGTGCGCTTCATCGACATATGCACGCTTCGCTTTATTCCTCAGCGTACCGTCACGATCTATGATATCAAACCAAGTCGGCGACAGGATATCAAGCCCTGCGATCTTATCTTTTTGGCGTGTTGCTTCCGTCATGACATCCCACACCAAATTGATCTTACCCTCAATGGCGGGTTCATCTTTATTTTCTTCTTGCTTTAAATATCTTTTTCCGCTTTCTTCTTTTAATATGATGCTTTTTTTCGTTTTCTTTACTTCGACACCAAGCACCTCGGCCGGTTCTGTTACGGCAAAATAATGTTTCCCGTTTTTGTATTGCGTTTGAAACGACAATTCCAGTTCACGCATCAAAAGACGATTGAGGTCTTTGTACTCTGTACGCAGTTTTGCCATTGGAATGGACACGTGCTGATTCCCGTTCTTAACGCTTGCTTTTCTGTTAAGTGTTGGAACGACATTGCTTGGAATCCAAATTTGTCCGTCATGTTCATATGCTTCCTTGGTCAAAACGATCTTATCTTTTCCGTCTGCTTCCCAATATACCGACAGATTCGGTTTCGCTGCCTCGGCACTGTGAAAACCGAGCAAGCTCAAACAAAGAGAAGCGATCACCATTTTCTTTTTCATTGAATCCACCTTATCTTACTGTCAACGCGACAAGTCTTTTCCACTTTGGACTATACTACAATTCTGCTTTCTTTGTCAATCACAGAAGCGGCGCGAACAATCTCCAGACAGATTCTTCTCCTTTCAAGAATATGCTGCGCGACCAATCTGCTTGTGAGCGCATCTTTCGTGACCTGTCCCAATCATCGAGGAAAAATCCTTTGCACTGATATGCGATTGTTTGATCGTACAATATAGCGTTCGTTTCAAAATTGAGTGTAAAGCTTCTTCTGTCAAGGTTAGACGTACCGAGGGTAACGATACGCCCATCGACGATCCCCATCTTAGAATGAAGAAATCCGGGATAAAAAGCGATCTCTACACCGAGCTTCCATAATTCTTCCGCATACGATACAGACACCCTCTGCGCGAATCGATTATCCGAATGTGCCGATAATAAAATGCGTACCTCAACGCCACTTGCAACAGCAACACGTATTCCCTCCAAAAAGGACTCGTCCGGCACGAAATACGGCGTCTGAAGCCATACGGATTCCTTGGCACCATAGAGCATACGCAGATAGTTCCATTTGATAGCAGATGCTTTTTGATACGGTCCGCTCGATATAAGTTGAACGACAGCTTCTCCTGCTCTGTCACATTCGGAAAACAAGGTATTCTCATCGTCACCGATCGTACCGCCCGCGAACTGCCAATCAGCAAGAAATCTTGCTTGCAGGTCATGAACGATCTCCCCCTTCATACGAAGATGCGAGTCGCGCCACGGAATCTGATTGGCAACGTCGGTTCCCATATATTCTTCACCAATATTCATACCGCCCAGGTATCCTACTCGTCCGTCGATAACAACGATCTTACGATGATTACGATAATTGGCACGCAAATAATAACCGAGTCGAATTGGGAAAAACCGCTTTACCTGACCGCCTGCTTTCAAAAGCGGACGAAAAAGTTCATCCGAGGTAAAAAAGCTCCCACCATCATCATAGAGCAATCGCACGCGTACACCTTGTCTTGCTTTTTCCTCTAGCATACTCAGCAAATGTCGTCCAAATCGATCGTTACGAATGATGAAATATAAAAGATGGATCGTAGAAACCGCGTCCCTTATGTCGGCAAGAAGTGCCGAATATTTTTCTTTTCCGTTCACGAATACCTCTACAGAGTTATTCCCTCGCAAGCTGCCGTCGCCGATCCGCTCATTCATACGCACAAACATATCTTCCATTTCTCGAACAGATGGGCTCTGTTCTGTTCTTTTTTTTGCACGCACCTGTCTTCGCGCAACTGCCCATCGTTGGTAAAGAGGCAGACTTAGCCCGAAAAATAGGTATAATAAGAATCCAACGATCGGCAAAAAGATAAGTGCCAACAACCAGCACAGTGCCGTTTCGGGACGCTTCTTTTCTACGAATAACACGACACAAATAAAAACAATATTCATCGACCATACGATCACCATTGCCCATTGACCGACTTCTATCATTATGGCAGACTCCCATCTCGTTTCTGTTTAGCCTGTATACTTCATGCAAAAATTATACCTTTATAATAATATTGTTAAGAAAAAACATATATATCATGTAAAGCAGTACAGTATTTTTAATTTTTAAAAAATACTGCAAACCATAAAAATTCATGGTATAATAATTTTAAAGATATATCACTCCCAGGAGGTTTTTCATATGACTACCGCAATCAAAAAGATCCTTGTACCCGTAGACGGCTCCGGAACATCCGAAAAAGCACTCAACTACGCCGTATCCCTCGCTCTTTTGACGGGCGCACAAGTTGACTTAGTTCATGTTGTCAGCGTTACGGCAGGCGTTTCTGCGTTTACACATATCAGCCCGAACAGCTACGTTTCCGACTCGGTCATCGAGGCTGTACAAGAAGTCGGTCAAGAAGTTCTTGATACCGCAAGAAAAATGATCCCCGAAGGCGTTGCATCCGAATCCTTTATGGAGCTCGGCAGTGCGCCGACCGTTATCATCGACCTCTGCCGCAAAAACGATTACGACCAGATCGTCATGGGCAGCCGTGGCATGGGCACCGTCAAAGGTATGCTTCTTGGAAGCGTCAGCAAACATATCCTCCAATACGCACCTTGTCCGGTCACGATCGTAAAATAATCATATCGTTCACCATAAAATATAATATACCCCCATACGAATCGTATGGGGGTTCTTGATATAAAAA
>JAFSAX010000081.1 GCA_017442105.1 Selenomonadales bacterium
CCTGTAATTTCTTTTTTCTTGATACCTTTGCGGATCTCTTCCATAAGCGTTTCTGTCGTTTTGACACCCATATCGGACGAGATCATGATCGCCTCAAGATCGTCAAGCAGATCATCATCGATCTTAGCATAGCCCATGATCACTTGTCCTATCTTCTCTGTAAACGATTTTCTCGTTTTTTCTAATCCTCGTTTTAATTTATCAAAAAAGCCCACTATATTGCTCCTCCTTTATTCTATATCCTGCATCTTGACCGAAATAATACGCGATACGCCCGCATCCTCATTCGTGACACCATGCATCACATCAGCCGCCCGCATCGTGACTTTTCGATGCGTAACGATGATAAACTGTGTTTCCTTCGCGAATTCTTTCAAGAACGATACGAACCGTTCCAGATTCGCTTCATCAAGCGGTGCATCGATCTCGTCCACGACGGTAAACGGCATCGGACGATACTTTAAAAATGCAAACAACAATGCGATAACCGTAAGCGCGCGCTCCCCGCCCGACAACAAGACCATGTTCTGCTGCTTCTTGCCCGGTGGCTGTGCAATGATCTCGATACCTGTCGTCAGCATCTCACTGCGGTCTGTCAACTCGAGGCGTGCTTGTCCGCCGCCGAATATCCGCGCAAAGATGGTACGAAAATGACCGTCTATCTCGTGGAACGCCTTGGCAAAATTTTTCTCCATGACACGGTCGATCTGTTCGATAACGTCTGTCAAATATGTTTTGGCTTCCAAAAGGTCTGCCTGCTGTTTCTGAAGGAACGTAAATCTCTCCTCCAGTTCCTTATACTCTTCTATCGCATTTGGATTGATCGGTCCGAGTGCTTGTATCGCACGCTCCAATTTGCGAAGCGTCGGCATCAATTCGACATCAGACAACTGATTATCATAGCCTGCTACCTTCGTTTCCAGTTCAGCAAACGATGCGATACCGAGCGCGTCCAAGTTTTCTTGATTGCGCGCACATTCGTACTGATGTTTCGCGTACTGCATCTCGATGCGATGGAGCTTGGCACTCAAGTCGCTCTCTTCTTTGCGATATTGTTTCATAATAGCTTCATGATCTTCTATCTGTTTGAACAACATGAATCGCTCTTTCTGATGCGCTTCTTTTTTCACCATCAATGCAGTGAGTTCATTCTGTTTTTCTTTCTGCTTTTCAGTACAGTTTTCCTTCTCTATCGTTTGCTCGCTGTTTACTTTATGCAAGTTCTCCAACTCTGCGGATATCTCTTGTTTTCGTAATTCTCCGTTTTGTATTTCCGCAGCGATACGCACATCTTCTTGCTCTAAGAATTGCGTTCTCTCATTCAGCGATGTCAAGGCAACTTGGCATTGCATCAACGCACTGTCAAGTTCCGCTTGGTAAGTCTGCATCGCTTCTCGCTCTGCCGTAAGCTTCGCTAATCCTTCTTCTTGCTCGATAACCTCAGCCTGCCATTTACTGATATCATCCTGCACTCTCGCATCGGTGACTTGACTTTCTTCGTATGCAGCGATCCTAAGCTCGCCTTCGCGTCTGCGTTCGGCAAGATTTGCAACCAACTGTGATTCGGCAAACTTGGTTTTCTCTTTCTGCATCTGAAGCTCGTTGGCCTGTTGCTGCCATCTGATCTCTTTTTGCGCTTGCTGTGAATACTGTACGCGCAATGCTTCATACTGTTTATTCGCTTCATCGAGAAGAGCTTCATTCTCGGCACGTTTCGCGCCGACTTCCTCTTGCTTCTGTTTCAGCTCTGCCAATTCGAGCGAACGACTCAAGAAGCCTGCCTCTTTGCGCATACGACTGCCGCCCGTCATCGAACCGCCACTGTTGATGATATCTCCATCCAGCGTGATAAGGCGCACCTTATGACCGTACTTGCGTGCGATACGAACAGCATCATCCATCGTTCTTACGATAACGGTCCGATTCAAAAGAAACGCTATCACACGGCGGTATCGTTCATCGCATCGAACGAGCTCGGATGCAATGCCGACAGCTCCGTTTTCCTTTGCCGCCGACTCTTCCTGCGGACGCGTCGGATAGACTTGCAGACCGTTGAGCGGCAAAAAAGTCGCTCTTCCGAGATTCTGCTGTTTCAGATACTCAATGATCTGTTTTGCCGTCGTATCCGTATCGACAACGATGTTTTGAAGGCTCGCACCGAGTGCCGTTTCGATCGCCGTTACGACTTCACCATCCATCTCGATAAGCTCTGCAACTGCACCGTATACCCCGTTGTTCCATCTTGCTTTCTGCGACAATATCTGTTTGCCCGCACGGCCGAATCCTTCATATTCTTTTTGCATACCTGCCAATACCGCATATCGCGAATGAACGGCATGATATTCTTTTTCATATGTCAACGACTCTGTCTTGAGCAATTGGACACGTTTGGCATCTTGTATCAAACGCATATCCATCTCGCGTTTTTGACGCTGCATCTCTTCACGAAGCTGTTTATGCTTCTTGGCTTCTTCGGACAATCGTTCTATCTCGCTCTGCCGATATGCAATATCCTCTTCCAATTCTGTGATTGTTTCTTGCCACGCAGTATGCCATTCTTGGAATGAACGCGACGATTCTGCCTGATATCGCATCTTTTCTTCGGCGATACCGATCTTCTGTTTTAAAGCAAATATCTCTGCACGAACACCTTCGATATCCTCTTCCTGTTTACGAAGGACATTCGCTGACTGGTCACGCTCGTTTTGTTTTTCTTGCGTTTTTTCTGTTATCGAGGCTTGCTCCTTCAATATCTCTGCCAGTTCAATGACTATTTGCTCTTTGCGGAGCTTCTGCTCTGCCTGCTGCGCCGTAACACGCGATGAATCTTCACGGAAAAGCACCTCTCTGGCTTGATTCTGCGCAATACGCTCCGTCAAGATAGCGACTTGCCCTTGCAGCTGTTCGGCCATAGTCTGACACGCAGACACCGCTTCCGATACCGTTTCGATCTGCGCTTCACATGCAGAAAGTGCTTCTTTCTGCTTCATCTGCTCGACATCAAGAATCGTTATCTGCGCAGACAAGTCCTGCATCGCCCCTTGCATAGCCTCCTGCTCTTTCAATGTTTCTGCCTGCAGTCGCTCCGACTCGCTCATCTTATGGAACAAAAGGATCTCCTGCACCTCTGTACGCTGACGTGCAAAGTCAAGATATTTCTCGGTATTTTCTGCTTTCACTTTCAGCGCAGGAAGCTGTCCTTCGAGCTCTGCCGTAACGTCTTCGATACGGATAAGATTCTGATTCGTATCTTCAAGCTTACGGAGAGATTCTTTTTTACGCTGTTTATACTTGGCAATACCTGCCGCTTCTTCAAATATCAAACGGCGTTCTTCCGGCTTGCTGTTTAAAATCTCATCGACCTTATTCTGCCCAATAACGCTGAGATTGTTTTTCCCCATACCTGTCCCGAACAGAATTTCCTGTATGTCTTTCAATCGACAGCTATTCCGATTGAGATAATATTCGTTTTCACCCGAGCGGAATACACGGCGCATGATCTCGATCTCGCTGTAATCGAGCGGTATCTTTCGGTCGCTGTTATCAAGCGTGATCGATACCTCCGCCATGCCGAGCGGTCTGCGTCCCTGCGATGTACCGGAGAAGATAATGTCCTCACTTTTGGCACCTCTCAGCGTACGCATATTCTGCTCACCGAGTACCCAGCGGATAGCATCGGTAATATTACTCTTACCACTTCCGTTCGGCCCTACGATCGCAGTGATACCTTGCCCAAATTCAATTGTCAACTTTTCGGCAAACGATTTGAATCCACGTGTCTCCAATTTTTTTAACAGCATCGGTATCACCGCCTTTCTTCCTATTTGTGTTATCTTATCTATCCTATCATATCAATGTATTCCGTTCAAGTCATACCAAAAGGAAAACTGCCAAGCATCTGCTTGGCAGCCAACTCTTTATCTCGGTTCTACAAAAAACCGTATTGCCGTTCGTTCTTCTTTGTCGATCAGAATATCTGCAAACGCAGGTACAGCAATTAGGTCTATACCATTCGGTGCAACGTATCCGCGCGCAACGGCGATCGCCTTGACAGCTTGGTTGACAGCTCCTGCCCCAACTGCTTGCAGCTCCACTTTGCCATACTCACGCAGAACAGCAGACAATGCTCCTGCAACCGATTGGACTTTTGACTCTGATGATACTTTTAATACCTCCACGAATATCCTCTCCTTCTGTGACTTCCGTCTAGGAAAAGATATTCTCTTAGCCGTTGATTCATACCACTAGATCGTATCGATCATAGATAAGTTTATCACCCTTTGCCCATTTCCCCAGTCAAGAACGAGTTCTCCTTGCTTCTCGCCGTCCGATATACACGTTATCTGCTTTACTCTATATCGCTCTTTGATCCACATCAGATTGGCCCTCCTCTGTCCACGTACTTTTGACGCATCGCTCGGATGATGATGGATGATGAGCTTTCTCCCGCTGATATCTTCACCGTCCAGTACGCATATCAACATCAGACGAAACAATTCTGCTTCGACAAGCTCACCAAACGCAGGATGATACGGACCCGCCAAGACGGTTCCTTCTTGATCGAGGTCTGTCGTTGCCTGCAGTCCCATTCGGATAACAGGAATGTTCGCACGCTCAAAGAACAGTTTCAAAAATGCCGTTCGCATAACGGCGTCTTTGAGTGTAAGCGGTGTATATTTTCCGCATTTATATGCATCTGCAAGCGGTGTATCATCTATTACGACCGTCGGATAGATACGCACAAAATCAGGTGCAAGCTCACGCACTGCATTCGCTGTCCGAAGGAGGCTGTACATATCTTCACTCGGCAATCCCGGCATGATCTGAAGGCCAAGCGCGAACGGATACCGTCTGATCTTCTTGACCGCCGCTCTTACCTCATCGCTCGTATGACCGCGATTCGCCGCCCGAAGTACCGTATCGTCCATCGACTGCACGCCTAGTTCGATCGTCGTCACATGATGCTCTAGCAGCATGTTGAGCACTGCATCATCTATCGCGTCGGGACGCGTAGACAATCGCACACCATGTATGATTCCTTCTCGATACAGCGGGCTGACAACAGAGAGCAGTTCTCTCTGCGATGACATCGGAATTGCCGTAAAGCTTCCTCCGTAGAAAGCAACTTCTTTTTCCGTAGTGCGTGTCTGCCACGATAACGCTTCTCGAATGATCTTTTCTGCATATTCAGCTGTCACCGTCGTACCACTGCCTGTAATTTTATGCTGATTACAGAACACGCATTGATGCGGACAGCCGTAATGCGGTACAAAAACAGGTATAATATGTCGTTTCATTCTTTTCTCCATAAAGAAATTGGGTAACCCAACGGCTACCCAATCATTCTTCATTCATTTTTTGCAATGCTTCGCGGGCGGCTTTTTGCGCAGCTTCTTTTTTGCTTTTGCCAACACCAATTCCCATCTTTTCACCATTGATCAAAACAGAGATCGTAAAGACCTTTTTATGATCCGGACCTGTCGCATCTTCCAACTGATATTGGATCTTTTGATTCGGTCTTTTTTGTACAGTCTCTTGTAACAACGTCTTATAATCACGGTTATAGTGGCCGGAATTGATCTTCTCCAGATCCGCACCCAAGTATTTCAAAATAAAGGTTCTGCAATTTTCGATATCGCTATCGAGATAGATCGCCCCAATGACAGCCTCGAACGCATCTGCCAAAATCGACGCACGCTCACGTCCTCCCATAGCATTTTCGCCATGGCCGAGTAACAGATACGGACCGATATCGAGTGTTTGTGCGCTCTCGGCAAGAGAGCCTTCGCAAACGATCGCAGCACGAGCCTTCGATAAGTCACCTTCGGGCAAATTGGGATAGCGACGAAACAATTCGTCGCTAATGATCGCATCTAAGATCGCATCTCCCAAAAATTCAAGTCGTTCATTATGCTCAATACCGCGTGCTGCAAACTCATTCGCATACGACGTATGAGTCAAGGCCTTATGAAGCAGCTCTACCTCTGAAAAGGTGATTCCCATTTTACCAATCAACTGCTTCAATTCAGCTATACGCTGAGCATTACACTTCTCTTTACGCTTCATATTTTTTCAATGCCAACGTTGCATTATGACCACCAAAGCCAAGCGAGTTGGAAAGTGCCACACGAACTTCGCGTTTTTCTGCTACGTTCGGTACATAGTTGAGATCAAGACCTTCATCCGGCGTTTCATAGTTGATCGTCGGAGGAATGATACCTTGGTCGATCGACATAGCAGCAGCAATACATTCTACACCGCCTGCTGCACCGAGAAGGTGACCCGTCATCGATTTGATCGAGCTGACGGCAAGTTCATATGCATGATCGCCGAATACTTCTTTGATCGCCATCGTTTCGTTTTTGTCGTTAAGACCTGTCGACGTACCATGTGCATTGATATAATCAACTTCATTCGGCTCAATGCCGCCGTCTTTGAGTGCCTGGCGCATTGCTTTTGCTGCCATAACACCGCCCGGAGCAGGTGCCGTAATATGATAAGCATCGGAATTGTATGCATAGCCTGCAAGCTCTGCATAAATATGCGCACCACGTGCCAATGCATGTTCAAGGCTTTCGAGAACGATAACGCCTGCACCTTCGCCCATAACAAAACCGTCACGGTCTTTGTCGAACGGACGAGAAGCACGTTCAGGTTCGTCATTGCGCGTAGAAAGCGCTTTCATCGAACCGAAACCTGCAAGCGCCGCCGGAGAGATCGGAGCTTCCGTACCGCCCGCAAGCATGACATCAGCATCACCGTATTTGATCGCACGTGCCGCATCACCAATGGAGTTCGTACCTGTTGCACAAGCCGTAACAACACAGCTGCTCGGCCCCTGAAGACCAAAACGGATCGACGTCATACCCGAAGCCATGTTACCGATCATCATCGGTACCAAGAACGGACTGATTCTGCCCGGACCTTTTGCGAAGAGAACTTTGTACTGCTCATAGAGAGCTTCCATACCGCCAATACCCGTACCAATGATAACACCGATACGTTCACGGTCTTCTGCTTCAAGATCCAATTTGGCATCATCAATAGCCAATTTCGATGCAGCAACAGCGTACTGCGTCGAACGGTCCATACGTTTTGCCTCTTTTTTATCAATAAAATCTGTTACGACAAAGTCAGACACTTCGCCTGCAATTTTCGTCGTATATTCGCTTACATCGAAGCGAGTGATCGGGCCAACACCCGATTTGCCTTCAATCAATGCGTTCCAAAAGGCATCTTTACCGATACCGATCGGAGTTATCGCACCAATACCGGTAATTACAACTCGTCTCATAATAATGTGACCACTCCTATTTTACTGCTTCCGCTTCACGGATCAGTCTTGCAAAAATTTCTTTAACAGGAAGAATCTCTTTGATCTTATGGATATTCTCACCCGTAAAGATCAAACCATTCTCTACGTCACCTTGTTGCGCGCGCGTCAATGCTTTGATAATGCAGAAATTCTGCTTGCACTGTTTAAGGCATGCTTCACAAGAATCAATAGGAAGTTTACCTGCCGCAATTCTGTCCGCAAACGGATTACGAATCGCCTGACCGGGAAGACCGACAGGACTTTGTATCAAAATGACATCATCTGCCGTTGCTTTCAAATAAAATTCTTTCAAAGCAGGAGCCGCGTTCGATTCTTCGCTTGCCGCAAAACGAGTACCCATCTGAACACCGTTTGCACCCATACGAATGATATCGACAACATCTTGTCCGCTAAGTACACCACCTGCACCAATGATCGGAATCGATACTGCCGCACGGATCTCCGGAACGAGCTCTCTCATAGAACGATCTGTTCCAAGATGACCGCCTGCTTCTTTGCCTTCTATAATAATCGCAGCTGCCCCAAGTTTTTCGGAAATCTTAGCCAATTTCACCGACGATACGATCGGAACGATCGGGGTACCGGATTCTTTCCCCAAAGCGAACCTATCGCGCGAAAAACCTGCACCGGCAACTACCAAGTCGATGCCTTCGTCAATAGCTGTCTTAACCAAGTCAGCAAATTTACGAGCCGCGACCATGATGTTGACACCAATGATGCCTTTCGTCATCGATCGAGCCAGTCTAATTTCATATCTCAATTCATCTAATGTCATGCCGGAACCGGCAATCAAACCAATACCGCCCTCTTCTGCAACCGCAGCCGCCAAACGTGCAGTTGAAAGTCTTACTGCCATTCCGCCCTGAATAATTGGTACTTTTGCTACGTGAGGACCGATTTTAAGTTCTGGAAGTTTCAAGATAACTCCTCCAATCAACTACACAAACCTAATCTAATCTTTTTTTAGAAAGTCCCGCAACGCGTATCGCGGGACTTTCTATGTTCATAATACCGAGTCTTATTTGTTCTGATCGATGTACGTTACCGTATCGCTCACCGTTTTAATTTTTTCAGCAACATCGTCCGGAATTTCAACATCGAATTCTTCTTCGAAAGCCATGATCAATTCAACGATGTCCAAAGAATCTGCACCCAAATCGTCGATGAACGTCGATTCCATGGAAACGTCAGCTTCATCAACACCAAGCTGATCTACAACGATCGCTTTAACTTTTTCAAAAGTACTCATTCTAGTTTCACCTCCTTCCAAAAACAACCTCCATCAATATTACATGACCATTCCGCCGTCTACATTGAGCGTCTGTCCCGTAATATAGTTTGCACTATCGGAAACAAGGAAGAGTACCGCGGATGCGATATCATCAGCTTCGCCCAAACGACCCATCGGAATTTTGGTTGCCAAATCCTCTTTTACTTTATCGGAAAGTACTGCCGTCATATCCGTTGCAATGAAGCCCGGAGCGATCGCATTGACTGTAATATTTCTTGCAGCCAATTCTTTTGCCATCGACTTCGTGAAACCGATCACGCCTGCTTTGGCAGCCGCATAGTTCGCCTGACCTGCATTGCCCATCAGACCGACAACAGAAGACATATTAACGATTTTACCATAGCGCTGTTTCATCATGATCTTCGAAACGGCTTTCGTTACATAGAACACACCCGTCAAATTCGTCTGAATAACAGCATTCCAGTCAGCTTCTTTCATACGCATAAGAAGCGTATCGCGCGTGATACCCGCGTTGTTGACAAGAATATCGATACGGCCGAACGCTTCCATGACCGCAGCTACCATCGCATCTACCGATTCGGCATTCGAGATGTCAGCCTGTACAAGAATCGCTTCGCCGCCATTTTGTTCGATTATCTGTTTCACTTCTTCGGCAGCCGCTTGATTTCCTGCATAGTTCACAGCAATTTTCGCACCGCTTTTCGCCAAGCGGATCGCAACTGCACGACCGATACCACGAGAAGCACCCGTTACAAGAGCAACTTTACCTTCTAACTGCATTTTAACGAACCTCCTTGAAATAAGCAAGCGTTTTCTCAAGCGAATCCGTATTCTCTACGTTCAAAAGATTCATGCCTTTAATGATCTTTTTCGTAAGACCTGTAAGAACTTTGCCCGGGCCCGATTCAACAAACGTATCAGCGCCGAAAGCTACCATCTCAGCTACGCAATCTTCCCACATAACAGGATGATCTGCCTGCGTTACGAGAAGGTCGCGGATCTGTTTTGCATCCGTTACCATTTTGCCCGTTACGTTGGCAACAACAGGGATCTGGGCATCTTTAATCGTGATCTTATCAAGCTCAACAGCCAACTTCTGCGCTGCCGGAGCCATAAGCGTGCTGTGGAACGGAGCACTTACCGGAAGAAGGACTGCACGTTTTGCACCTGCTTCTTTCAAAAGCTCACTTGCTTTTTCAACACTTGCCGTTTTACCTGCAATAACGATCTGACCCGGGCAGTTGAAGTTAACTGCCTGTACACAACCGCCATCATTCGATACATTGGAGCAAATGTCAACGACCGTTTGTCTGTCAAGACCGAGAACAGCCGCCATCGCACCCTCACCGACCGGTACAGCTTCCTGCATATACGTACCGCGTTTATGAACGAGGAGTACAGCATCTTCAAAAGCCATTGCACCTGCCGCAACAAGTGCGGAATATTCACCAAGGCTATGACCTGCAACGATCTCAGGTGCAAGCCCTTGCTGTTTCAAAAGTTCATTACAGATCACGCTTACCGTTAAAATAGCCGGCTGCGTATTAGACGTCAATTTAAGGCTTTCTTCAGGACCATTGAAGCACATGTCCGAGATCGAATAACCAAGTGCCTCGTCAGCTTTTTTAAACATCTCTTTTGCAATCGGAAATGCATCGCAAAGGTCTTTGCCCATTCCGACTACCTGCGAGCCTTGACCGGGGAATACAAACGCAATTTTACCCATCTTTGTCTTCTCCTTTACTCAGCTTCTACTGTATTTTTGATATTTTCTACGACAGCAGGCAATCCGTTGACGAGTTCCTGAACGATCTCTTCGACCGTCTGGATCTCTTTCATCATACCTGCGATCTGACCGATCATAACCGAACCGTAGTCCGTATCACCATCTTTGGCAGCCATACGAAGACGACCTGCACCGAACTTTTCAAGTTCTTCTACACTCGCACCGTTTGCTTCCATTTCCTGATATTCACGCGACAATTTGTTGGCGATAACGCGGACAGGATGACCCGTCGATACGCCCGTCGTCGTCGTGGAACGGTCTTTCGTTTTGATAACTGCTTTTTTGTAATTTTCGTGTGCCGTACATTCTTCCGATACAACGAAACGAGTACCGAGCTGTACACCTTTCGCACCGAGCGCGAACGCTGCCGCAATACCACGCGAGTCACCGATACCGCCTGCCGCGATAACAGGAATGCTCACAGCGTCAACAACCTGCGGAACAAGTGCCATCGTCGTCAATTCGCCGATGTGACCGCCGCTTTCCGTACCTTCTGCGATGACAGCATCAACGCCCGTACGTTCTAAGCGTTTTGCAAGTGCAACAGAGGCAACGACAGGAATGACTTTACTGCCGATCGCTTTAAGTGCCGGAATATATTCGCCCGGGTTACCTGCGCCAGTCGTAATGACAGGAACACGTTCTTCAACAACAACTTGCATAACTTCTTTTACAAACGGACTCATCAACATGATGTTTACGCCGAACGGCTTGTCCGTCAACTCTTTTGCTTTTTGGATCTCTGCACGAAGTGCATCCGGCGGCATATGACCTGCACCAATAATACCAAGTGCACCGGCATTCGATACTGCAGCAGCAAGTTCAGCCGTTGCGACCCATGCCATACCACCTTGAATAATCGGGTATTTGATTCCTAATAATTTTGCGATATTTGTGCTCACTGATTAGTCCTCCTTGCACCATTTGATTACTGCTGATGCCCACGTTAATCCGGCACCGAATCCAACAATTACAAATGTGTCGCCTTTTTTGATACAACCGCTTTTCACCGCTTCGTCAAGCGCGAGCGGAATCGAAGCAGACGACGTATTGGCATATTTATCAACATTGAC